>CAZADH010000087.1:0-6191 GCA_964483805.1 uncultured bacterium | reverse complement strand
CTTCGTCGCTTTCCAGGCCTCGTTGGTCAAAATGATCTGGCCGATGATCGCCCTGGGCTGGACGATCTCGCTGTATCAAAGGGGCATGGCCTCGCTCGGCCGCTGTCTCGAGATCCTGCGCACCGCCCCCGAGATCAAAGATGCCGCGCCGGTGACGGCAACCGGGGCAGACGCCCAGACCGGGCCGGCCGGCACAGGCCCCGACACCCCGGTGGAGTGCGGCAATCTGCGGCTGGCCAACGTCACTTTCACGTATCCCGATGCCACGACACCGGCCCTCGAGGATATCAGTTTGACCCTGCCCGCCGGCCAGACCCTGGCCCTGATCGGCCCGGTGGGCTCGGGCAAATCGACCCTGCTGAACCTGTTGCTGCGCCTGATCGAACCCCAACACGGCACGATCGAACTGGGCGGCCGCCCCCTGCAAGACTTTCCGTTGGCGGCATTGCGGGGTCGCATCGGCTATGTGCCGCAAGATGCGTTTCTGTTCTCGACGACCATCGCCGAAAACGTGGCATTCGGCCTGAAGGAGCAAAGCGACGTCGCGCGCATCCGCAGTTGCCTGGCGCTGGCCTGTTTCGATGCCGAGGCCATGGGCATGCCCAACGGCCTCGAAACCCTGCTCGGCGAACGCGGCGTCAACTTGTCGGGCGGGCAGAAGCAACGCCTCGCCCTGGCCCGGGCGCTCGCCCGCAATCCGGCCTTGTTGCTGCTCGACGACGCGATGAGTGCCGTCGACACCGACACCGAGGAACGCATCCTCAGCGGCCTGCGCCGCTTCATGGCCGGGCGGTCGAGCATCATCGTCTCGCACCGCGTCAGCACGGTGGCCCACGCCGATCTGATCCTGGTCATGGAAAACGGCCGCATCACCGAGCGCGGCACGCATGACCAGTTGCTGGCGGCTGGCGGCTACTACGCCGGTCTCGCCGCGCGGCAGCGCCTGCGCGCCGAACTGGCGGCAACGTTGCCGCAAGCCAGTGTAAATACACCATGAGTCAAGACTACTTTCAAGACGACGAAGTCCTCGGCACCGCCTACGATGCGCGGTTGGTCCGGCGGCTCGTGCCGTTCGTCCGCCCCTACGTGTGGCCGTTCGCGGCCGCAGTCATCGTGTCGTTGTGCGGCATCGTCTTCTTTCTCATCAATCCGTGGCTGCTGGGCAAAGTCGTCGACGCCGGGATCAAGCAACACGATGTCAATATGATCGTCCGGCTTGCCCTCCTCTACGGCGTGCTCGAGATCGGCATATTCATCACCGGCTGGATCCAGGGCTATCTGCTGCAGCGGGTCGGGCAAGACGTGATGTTCGACCTGCGCCTGCGCCTGTTCACCCACCTGCAGCGACTGCCGATCCCGTTCTTCGACAAGAACCCGGTCGGCCGCCTGGTCACCCGCACCACCAACGACGTGGCCGCACTCGGCGAGCTGTTCTCGTCCGGGCTCGTCGTCGTGCTGTCGGACGTGTTGATGGTGGTGGGCATCGCCGTGGCCCTGATGCTGCTCGACTGGCGCCTCGGCCTGCTAACCCTGGTCTCGGTGCCGGCGTTGTCGGTTGTCGCGTGGATCTCGCGCAACTACCTGCGCGACGCCTTTCGCGACGTGCGGTTGCGCATTGCCCGCATCAACGCCACGCTGGCCGAGTCGCTCACCGGCGTGAAGGTCATCCAGATCTTCAACAACGAAGCGGTGATGGCCGGCCGTTTCGCCGAGCTGAACGCCGGGCACCGGGCCGCGCAACTGCGCGCCGTGTTCTTTCACGCGCTGCTGATCCCGGTGGTCACCGTCATCCAGGCGATCACCGCCGCGGTCATCCTCGCGCTGGGCGGCTGGTTCGTGGTGCACGGTTCGATGACGGTCGGCGTGCTGGTCAGCTTTCTCACCTACGTGCAGCACTTCTTCACGCCGATCCGCGACATCACCGAGAAATACAGCGTATTTCAAGCGGCCATGGCCGGTGCCGAGCGGGTCTTCGGCCTGCTCGACGAGCCGCCCGAAAGCCATCTCGGCGAGGGGGCCGGGTTGCCGGCGATTCGTGGCGAGATCACCTTCGAGCGGGTGCAGTTCGAGTACGTGCCCGGAGAGCCGGTTTTACGCGATCTGAGCCTGCAACTCGCCCCCGGCGAGTCGGTGGCGGTCGTCGGACACACCGGCGCCGGCAAGACCACGCTCGCCTCGCTGCTGACCCGGTTCTACACGCTCGCCGGCGGGCGGATCCTCATCGACGGGATCGACATCGCCAAGCTCGACAAGAGGTTCCTGCGCCGCCAGATCGGCATCGTGCAACAAGATGTGTTTGTGTTCTCCGGCACGGTGCTCGAGAACATCCGGCTGTGGGATGACACGATCGACCGCGACGCCGTCGTGCGGGCCGCCACGCTCGCGCAGGCCGACCCGTTCATCCGCGCGCTCGGCAACGGCTACGACACCGAGATGGCGGAACGGGGCGCCACCTTGTCGACCGGGCAGCGCCAGTTGCTCGCGTTCGCCCGCGTCATGGCGCAGAACCCGCGCATGCTCATCCTCGACGAAGCGACCAGTTCGGTCGACACCGAGACCGAGCGGCTGATGCAGCAGGCGATCAAAGACCTCACCCGCGGCCGCACCAGCATCATCATCGCGCACCGTCTCTCGACCATCCAGCACTGCGACCGCATTTTGGTGATGCAGGCCGGCCGCATCGTCGAGGAAGGCAACCACGACGCGCTGCTCGCCCAGAAGGGGCACTATCATCATCTGTACACGTTGCAGATTCATGAGGCGCACGTCGGCTGACGCGACCCGTGATTGCCTCCAGGCCACAAAAAAAGATCGGCGATTTCGACCGTTGGCAAAACCGCGCGACCTTCCGATAATGACCACCGAGCCAACCAACAACCATTGAAGGGGAGTTCGGCAGAGCGCCACATTGTGCGCGCATTGAACGGCGGGTAGAGGGCATGGGCAACGAGTTGAGACCGACGATGGGTCGACGGTGGTGCGAAGTCTATTGTGGCGACGGCATCTGGCTGGTCGTCGTGCTGGTGCTGGGGCTGTTGGGTTGCGGTGATGCACCGCCGCAGCCCATGCCAGGCGCCGCGCCGACGGTGGCGCCAGCGGTTGCCTCCGGGCCGCCGGCAGCGAACACAGGCACGGGCCTGGGGCTCGGTCTCCCGCCCGAAGGCACCGATGCCTTCACCACCGCGCTGGCGCAGTATGGCGCGGGGGACGCCACCGGCGCCGTCTCGTTGCTGCGCGCGACGCTCGCCCGCGGTGCCAGCGTGTCGAGCCAACTGGCCCTGCCGCTCGCGGCCATCCTGCTCGAGACCGGCAATCTCGGCGAGGCCGAACCGCTGCTCACACAGGCTGCCAACGCGCCCGGGGCCGGCCCCGAGCCGAGGTTGCTGCTGGGCGAACTGCTCGCCAGCCGTGGCCGCGATGCCGAGGCCCGCGCGGCATGGGCCTCATTGCCGATGAGCCTGCCAGCCGATGCCGCGTCGCGACTGGCCGTCGATCAACTCGTCGTGGCCCTGCGCCACGGCGATATCAGTGCCGCACGCACGCATCTGGCGCAGGTTTCACCCGATCTGCACGGCGATGTGCGCCGGCAGTTGTCGACCCTGATGGCGGCCACCGAATCAGAACTCGTCGAGCCCGACACGCCGATTCATCTGCCCCGCCCATTCCTGTTGGCCGCCCGGATGACCGCCTGCGACGAAGCGGGCCTGGCAACCGCGGCACGCCAGGTCGCGCGCACCCTCGCCGACATGCTGCCTCCCGATGATCCCGACCCGCTTCTGAGTGCCCTGCGCGGCCGCGCGCTCGCCATCCTGAGCCGCTGACATTCGTCAACACCCCGAAAAGGACGGCTACGGCCGCGCGATTTTCGGCATCGTCGCCGGCCTTCTGGGCACCTTGCTGCTGTTCGGCGCGGTCATCGTGCCGTTGCTGGCCGGGCGATAACGCCCACCGGCCTCACTTCGCCGGGCTGGGCATGAGGTCCCGGGCCTCCTGGTGCAAGCGCAACAACTGCTCGCGCACGCGGTCGAGCAGCCGGCTCTCGGGCGTGCCGCTGCGCGGCGCATGGTCGAGACGCGCCAGGATCCGTGCGGCACAGGCAACGGCGTCGTCACGGCGACCGCAGGCCAGATACGCCTCGATCAGCCGCTCACAAAGCCGCCCATGACCCAGCAGCGCCGATATTGTATTGACATCGTCGGACATCTGCAATACAGGAGGCTCGCCGCCGGCGATCGGCTCCAGCAGCCGCACGGCCTCCGATGCCTGTCCGAGCCGCAGATGGGTGGTGGCGAGCCGCTGGATCACCATCGGATTCCCGGGCGACAAGCGGTCGACTTCGCGGTAATCGCGCAGCGCCAGACCATATTGCCGCCGCAGAAACGCGATATCGGCCATGTTGCCGAGGACCGAGACATCCTCGGGACTCGCCCGCCGCGCTCGTTCGTACAACCGCAGCGCCTGCGCGAGAAACCGCGTGCGATCGGCAGGATCGGCCACGTTCTCGCCCATGCATTTGTAACAAAATGCCAGGCGTGAAGTGAGATCCGAGGCCGGACAGCCAAGTTCCTGGGCCTGCTCGAATAACACAATCGCCTCGGGCATGTCACGCAGACGCCCCGAGACCGCGACCGCTTTGCCGTACAACGCCATCGGGCTGGCCGATGCCACCGCCAGCACCGCATCATACGCAGTGCGCGCGCCGTCCGTGTCGCCGATGGCCAGCTTCAGGTCGCCCAGGGTGGCATGCACCAGCGGCTGCTCGGCCGACGCCACACCGGCGGCGAGCACGGCCTCGAGTTCGCGGATGGCGCCCCGGAGATTGCCGGCCTGCGCCAGGTCGGTCGCCGTCGACAATGACGCGGCGGCGGCGGGCTGGCCGAGCCCCACTCCAAGCAGAACGCAAACAAATATAAACACTTTATATTTACACATGGTCACTCTCTCGCTTTGCCGTCATGAGGAGCCAGGCTTCGTACACCTGCCCCGATCGTAGTCCCATTTTGCCCCGATTGCAAAGCGACAGCGGCAGGGGGGGGGGTGCGCCACGCGACTGAGCACGCGGCCAACCCGGCATCGTACCGCAACAACAATCTCGTCTTGTCTTCCGGCAGCGCCCTGTGCGATGAATATGGAGATCACGTTGTGTACCCCATTCATCGAGGAGGCCCCATGACCGTCCCCGGTTACTACCGCCAGCCCACCCTGCGCACCGACCAACTCGTTTTCGTCAACGAAGACGAACTGTGGAGCGCACCCGTCGTCGGCGGCCTGCCGCGCCGTTTGAGCGCCGGCCCCGGCACCGCCTCGTTTCCGGCCCTTTCCCCAGACGGGCACCAGATAGCCTTCATCAGCAGCGACGAAGGGCCGGGCGAAGTCGCCGTAATGCCCGCCGAAGGCGGCCCGGCGCGACGTTTGACCTGGCTGGGGGCCACGACCTACGTGGTGGGCTGGACACCCTGGGGCGAGATTCTGTTTGCCAGCAACCATGCCCAACCGTTCCGCCACCTGATGCACCTGTACACCGTTTCACCCGCCGGCGGCCAACCGCTGCCGGTTCCCGTTGGCCCGGCCGTCCATGGTTCGTTCGCACCGCACACGGGCCAATCGGCGGGTCTCGGCAAGGGGATGGTCATCGGTCGGCACACCCTCGACGGCGCACGTTGGAAGCGATACCGCGGCGGCCGGGCCGGCGATCTCTGGATCGACCGCACCGGCAAAGGCACCTTCAACCGCCTCATCGAACTCGACGGCAATCTCACGCAACCGCTGTGGTTGGGCGATCGCATCTACTTCGTCTCAGATCACGAAGGCACCGGTAACCTGTACTCGTGCCTCACCACCGGCCAGGATCTGCGACGCCACACCGACCACGAGGAGTATTACGTGCGCTTCCCGGCCACCGACGGCGAACGCATCGTGTATCAAGCCGGGGCCGACCTGTATCTCTTCGACCCACATTACGACGCCACCCGCAAGATCGAGATCCGCGGCACGGGTTCACGGCCGCAAACGGTGCGCAAGTTCGTCGACACGGCGCGCTACACCAGCGAGGTCGACCTGCACCCCGACGGACACATGGTCGCATTCGTCTCGCGCGGCAAACTTTTCACCATGGGCAATTGGGAAGGTCCGGCCCGGCAGCACGGCGAGCGCGACGGTTTGGCCGCGCTGCGCACCCGCGGGCCACAGGG
>CAZADH010000086.1:5858-20794 GCA_964483805.1 uncultured bacterium | reverse complement strand
GGCGGTCATGCCGGCATGGGTCATGCTGGCCGGGTGTTGGATCAGGCTTTCGGCGCCGCCGAGCGAGACCGCGAGCGTCGCCAGTTTCACGGTGTTCATCAGCAGGCGGCCGGCCTCCACACCGGCTTTCAGTTCGAAACAGAGCATCGAGCCGAAGCCCCGCATCTGCTGCCGGGCGAGTTGGTGTTGCGGATGCGACGCCAGCCCCGGATAACCGACGGAGGCGATGGCCGGATGCCGTTGTAGTTCATCGGCCAGGCGGGCAGCGCTGTCCTGCGATGCACGCACGCGCAGGGCCAACGTCTTGACGCCGCGCAGCACCAACCAGGCCTGGTGTGGGTCGATGGTGCCGCCCATCTGCACCAGCACCGTGTGCAATCGCTTGGCCAGTTCGGCCGACCGGGTGACGAGAATGCCGGCGACGACATCGCTGTGACCGTTGATGAACTTGGTCATGCTGTGCAATACCATGTCGGCACCGAGGTCGAGCGGGCGCTGCAGCATCGGGCTGCAGAAGGTGTTGTCGACGACGACGGTGGCGCCGCCTTTGTGGGCAATCGCAGACGCCTTGGTGATGTCGGTGATCGAGAGGGTGGGGTTGGCCGGCGACTCGAGGTAGACCAGGCGCGTGTTCGGCCGCATCGCTTTTTCCAGTTGGTCGAGATTGGCGGTGTCGACGAACGTTGCCTCGACGCCGAAGCGGGAGAATTCGCGTTCGAGGAGCGTGCGCGATGGACCGTAGACCGAGTCGGTCGAGACCACATGCGCGTTCTGGCTCAGCAGGGTCATGTAGGCGGTGCTGACCGCCGCCATGCCCGAGGCCGTGGCCATGCCGATGCCGCCGCCTTCCAACTCGGCAATGCACTCTTCGAGCGCGGCCGTGGTCGGATTGCCCAGACGGGTGTATTTGTACCCTTTGTCCAGGCCGGAGAAACGGGCTGCCCCTTCCTCAGCGTTCGCGAAGGCGAAGGTCGACGACTGATAGATGGGGACGCTGACGCCGCCGAACTGAGCGTCGGGATGCTGGCCGGCGTGGATGCACAGGGTGTCGAAACGATCGTTGGCAGTGGCGGTCACGGTTGTCTCTCCTTGATAGTGGCGTCAGGGTATTATTGCGTGTGTATTGACAATGTAAAGCATCAGTTCAGGGTGCAGAGTCCGAGGCTATCCGGTTGGTCCTGCGGCTGGCGCGCCGGCCCGGTTCGTCGGAGTGTCGGGGGCGTCGGGGCGGAAGAACTTGGCGGTGGCCTCGGCGCGGACCAGTCCATCCTGGCAGATGGTGGTGGTCAGAAGGTAGAGCTGGCCAAAACTGGTGTCGTCGATGCAGGTGCTGACTTCGGCCGGCTTGTCGGTCTCGAGTGGTCGTCGATAGCGCACCAGCAACTCGGCGGTGAAGGCACAGATGTCATGGCCGAACAGGCAGTGGGTCATGGCGGTATCGGCCAGGGCTGCGATCACGCCGCCGTGCACCATGCCGTGGTACCCCTGGTGCTGTTGCGAGCCGCGGAAGTGGCCATGCAACACCCCGGTGGTGTCGAACCACCAGTCGTCGATGTTGAACCACGGATCGCGAAACGGCGCAAACAGCCCCTGCGACCGGGGCAGGCGGCGCCAGCGGTCCCGGGCCCGCTCGTGGCGCCCGGTCGTGTCACGGGGCGCCGGCGTGGCGTGCGCGCAGGTGCGCTTGCGCTCAACGGAAGCAGGTGTCATCGAGATCCTCGGCCACTGCGGTAAGCGCTGCCGCCACTGCTGAAGTATCACCGAGCACGGCGACCACGGTGAAGTGGGTCGGGCAGACACCGCGCACCTCGACAACCTTGACCGCTGCGGCCTTTTCGGCGATGTCGGCGGCGGCGAGCATGGCCGCCACCGGGCCCTGGATCAGCCCGACCGCGTCGGGGACGGTCATTTCGGCCTTGTCGGCGTCAGCGCGCACCCGTCGCTGCTCGAAGATCGCCCAGAACCCCGGGGAAGGTCGCTTGATGAGGCGAAGGGTGACGCCGCCGCCCGTGCCGCCTGCACGGGGGCCGCTGCCGGTAGTATTCACGGTTGTTCTCCTTGTTGGTATCAGCGCTCTGCACGACAGAGCCAAAATCGAGAAATCTGTATTTACGAGAGGTTACGCGCGCCGCCACCGCCATGACGCCGGCCCTGGCAGCCGCGGTGTCGCCGGCGTCGGCAGTAGGGCGAACCCGGCATGTGCCAGCGCGGGTCGATGCAGAGACGTTGGGAGGCGAAGGCGCCGATGACGTCGTCGACCGGTCCGGTGATCAACGGAATCACCTGGATGCCGGCGCCGGCGAGGGCCGTGCACAGCGCCCGGGAGATGGCGCCACAGATCAGCGTATTGAGCGACAACGTGCGCAGGCGCTCGACCCGACCATCGCGATCGAGCTGGTCGAGGTCGACGGTGCGCATGAACGCGTAGCGACGATCGGCATCGGTCCACGCAAACAGCGCCATCTGCCGGGCGACATCAAATACCGGCGAAACCCGGGCCTCGTGAATCGGAATGCCGACCAGTGCTGAATCCATACTGCCCGCTTCAGCAAGAGGTGTACCAGGTGGGGTGCGGGGCCTCTCCGCCAAGCCAATACATAGCACTGCGTCGAACCACCTTGCTGATTGCCGGGGAAGCCGAACGAACAATAATGCAATATCTCGTAGTCATAAATTGCGAATATGCAATACGTGTCATTCGCTGATGACCTCGCTGCAGGCGAATCTGGATCGGCATGTCGCGGAGAACTCGGGCGTGTTGTGCAATGTTGCAAGACCGCGTCGCTCGGGCGACCCGGGGCATGCAACGTGGCGGTGACCCGCACATATCAGCACTGCATGTACCCAAATCGCAAAGGTGACACAGCATCGGTGCCGATGAAGCGGACGTCAGCCCGAGGGAAGAAAAGGAATATGCAACGTGCGCCCGACGCCCACCATCCTTGGCGGGCGCCCCAGGGTTGGTGTATGATACCAAATCATGACGAATAAGAAGGATCTATCCGAACGCGACATCTGCACGAAATACATCCTTCCGGCCTTGATTAAGGCGGGGTGGGATGTAGAGCGACAGATTCGCGAAGAAGTCTTTTTCACCGACGGCAGAATATACGTCAAAGGCAATAAGACAGCGCGCGGCGAAAGAAAACGGGCCGATTATATTCTTTACTATAAACCTAATATTCCGGTGGCGGTCATTGAGGCAAAGGATAACAGTCATGCGGTTGGGGATGGGATGCAACAAGCATTATCCTATGCTTCCATTCTCGATATTCCAACAGCATTCAGTTCAAATGGAGATGCTTTCCTGGCGCACGATCGATCAGGAAGTGCCGGGATCCTCGAGAAGCAAATTGGTCTTGATGAATTCCCTTCACCGGACGAGCTTTGGGGACGATATAAAGCGTATAAGGGTCTCGAGACTTCCAGTGAAGAGATCATTGCCGCGTTTGATTATTTCCATGACGGGAGCGGCCGAACCCCCCGTTACTATCAGCAAACAGCCATCAATCGGACGGTTGAGGCCATAGCAAAAGGCAACAACCGTATTTTGCTTGTCATGGCAACCGGCACCGGAAAAACCTATACGGCTTTTCAAATCATCTACCGCCTGTGGAAGAACGGCTCGAAAAAGAGAATCCTGTTCCTCGCCGATCGCAATGCCTTGATCCGCCAAACCAAGAGGGGCGATTTCAAGCATTTCAAGGAGAAGATGACGGTCATCCGTCACAAGAAGGTCGACAAGGCATTCGAGATCTACCTTGCCTTGTATCAAGGGCTGACCAGTTCCGGTGAAACCCCCGACGCGTTTCGTGAGTTTAGCCCCGACTTCTTTGATTTGATCGTGGTTGATGAATGTCATCGTGGGAGCGCCGCCGATGACAGCGCGTGGCGAGTCATTCTCGAATATTTCTCGAAAGCCACCCAAATCGGTCTTACGGCTACGCCGAAGGAAACTAGAGAAGTTTCCAACATCGAGTATTTCGGCGAACCGTTGTATACCTATTCCCTGAGGCAAGGTATCGAAGACGGTTTCCTTGCTCCATACAAGGTCATTCGAGTCGGCATCAATGTTGATCTCGAAGGATGGCGACCAGAGCAAGGCAAAACTGATGTCCAGGGCGCCCCGGTGGAGGACCGCCTCTACAACTCGAAGGATTTCGACAAGAATCTTGTCATCGACGAAAGAACCTCTCTTGTGGCCCGCAAGGTGGTCGAGTATCTTCGGATTGTGGGTGTGCTTTCCAAGTCGATCGTGTTCTGCATCGATATCGAGCACGCCGAGCGGATGAGGCAGGCAATAACGAATGCCGCATCAGACCTCACGGAGGACAACCCCAAGTGGGTGATGAGGATCACCGGCGACGAAGAAGAAGGAAAGAGGGAACTCGACAACTTCATCGACCCGGAGGCCACATATCCCGTTGTCGCCGTCACCTCGAAGCTTCTGACAACGGGTGTTGACGCCCAGACGTGCAAGTTGATCGTCCTGGAGTCGAACATCCGGTCGATGACCGAGTTCAAGCAGATCATCGGGCGCGGCACCCGCATCAACGAGGATTTCGGCAAGACTTTTTTCACCATCATGGACTTCAGGAATGTCACCGACCTTTTTGCCGATCCGACATTCGATGGTGATCCCGTGATGGTGAAGGACGTATCCGCCGATGACGGGCTAACTCCTGAGGATGTCGAGGGAGCCGACGACGAGGTGATTGTCGATGCCGAGACCGGTGAACCCGTCGAATTCGACCCACCGGATTCCGAAGACGGCCCTGGAACCTATGATCCGCCGGATACCGTGGGTGGCGGTGGAATCGTTGCCGAGCCACCCGCCAAAATCTACGTGGCTGGCGTTTCGGTTTCCGTGTTGAACGAGCGTCACCAATTCCTGGATCAAAACGGTCAGTTGATTACCGAGAGTCTGAAAGATTTCACCAAGAAAAACTTGCGAAAAGAGTTCAAGACGCTTGACGAGTTTTTGACCAAGTGGCGCGCGGCCGAGAAGAAGCGCGCCCTTGTCGACGAGTTGGAGCGTCAAGGGGTGATTCTTGAAAACCTTCGGGCCGAGGTTAAAAAGGACCTCGACGTTTTCGATCTCATCTGCCACATAGCCTGGGATCGCCCGGCCCTCACGCGTCGCGAACGAGCCGAGAGGGTCAAAAAGCGGAACTATTTCGAAAAATACGGAGAGAAGGCCCGAGCGGTGTTGGCCGCCCTTCTCGAAAAATACGCAGATAGCGGCATCGAGGACATCGAAGAGCTTTCCATCCTTCGTGCTCCCCCCATCAACGGCTTCGGGACCCCGGCCGAGATCGTCGGTTTGTTCGGCGGCAAGGACGGCTATTTGAAGGCTCTTTCCGAACTCGAACATGAACTCTATCAACAGGCGGCCTAAATGAAGAACATCGGTCACATCATCAAGAGCTTGCAGAACATCATGCGCAAAGACCCCGGAGTTTCCGGCGACGCCCAACGAATCGAACAACTCGGATGGCTCATTTCCCTAAAGATTCTCGACGACAAGGATCAAGAGCTCGAACTGTTGAACGACGGGTATCGCTCCCCGATTCCGAAGAAGTGCCAGTGGCGGGCCTGGGCCGCCGATGATGAAGGAATGACCGGTGATGCATTGCGGGATTTCGTCGAGAAGGAATTGTTTCCGACCTTGAAGAACCTCGATGTGGCGAGTGGAAACAAACGGGCGATCATCATCCGAGAGATCTTCGAAGGCACCAACAACTACATGAAGAACGGCACCATCATTCGCCAGGTGCTGAACGAACTGAACAAGATCAACTTCAATCTCTCCGAAGACCGGCATCTGTTCGGCGATATCTACGAGACGATCCTCCGCGACCTGCAAAGCGCGGGAAACTACGGGGAATTCTACACACCCCGTGCCATCACGGAGTTCATGACCGAGATCATCGATCCGCGCCTTGGGGAAAAGGTTCTCGACCCTGCCTGCGGAACGGGGGGGTTTCTCACCTCGGCCATCGAGAACATCCGCCGGAAGGACGTCAAAGGGGTCGATGACCTCGAGGCGCTCGAGACCCACATCCACGGCATGGAATTCAAACCGCTTCCCTTCATGCTGTGCGTGACGAACCTTATTTTGCATGACATCGAAGTTCCGAATGTTGACTATACGGACAGCCTCAACCGGGAATACAGTTCGATCGGTCAGAAAGACCGGGTTGACGTCATTCTGGCCAATCCACCCTTCGGCGCGTCGGTCACGGACGGCGCCGAAACGAATTTCCCGCAGAATTACCGCACGACCGAAAGCGCCGACCTCTTCCTGGTTCTGATGGTTCGATACCTGAAGGAAGGCGGTCGCGCCGCCATCGTTCTTCCCGATGGTTCACTCACGGGCGACGGAGTCAAACAACGCATTCGCAAGCACCTGCTCGAAACCTGCAACCTGCACACCATTGTCAGACTGCCGAACTCCGTGTTTCAACCCTATGCGGCGGTGGCGACAAATCTCCTCTTTTTCACCAAAGGCCAGCCGACCAAGGAAATCTGGTATTGGGAGCACCGGCTTCCCGAGGGCGTCAAAGCCTACTCGAAAACCAAGCCCATCCAAAAGGCCGAGTTCGTCTCGTTGAAGGAATGGTGGAGCAACCGCGAGCCTTCCAAGCAGGCATGGAAGGTTTCCGTCGAAACGCTCGAAGCCAACGGCTTCAGCCTGGACATCAAGAATCCACACACACCTGAAGCGAGTCATCAATACACAAGCGCGGAGTTACTTGACCTGCTCCACGAGTCTTTCAGGAAGAGTGACAATCTCCTCGAACAGTTGAAGATGGAGCTTGAAAATGGTTGAGTGGAAAACTGTAAAACTCGCTGATGTCCTGCGTCATCGTAAGGGCACCATCAAGATCGATGATTCGCAGGAATACAAACTTTGTCGGGTCCAGCTTCACCGGAGAGGAATTGTTCTTCGAGAGAAAATCCTTGGGAGTAGGATCAAAACAAAGAAACAGCAAGTTTGCCGAGAGGGCGATTTGGTGGTTGCGGAGATGGACGCCAAATTTGGCGGATATGGCTTTATTCCACCTGAGTTGGATGGGGCGATTGTCAGTAGCCATTACTACCTCTATGAATTGGACAAATCAAAGATCACTCAGGAGTATTTCGAAACCCTTATTCATTCCAAGAGAATCCAAGACCAGATCGAAGCCAAAGGCAGTACTAACTATTCATCGATTCGAGCATGGGAATTCTTGGATTATCAAATTCCCTTACCAATTCTGCGTGCCCAAAGGGACATTTCTCGTCGATTCCACGCATTCAACGATTTTCGCTCCAACTTAGACCTGACGCATCATGATCAAAGTGGATTTCTGAAGCAACTACGGCAGACGATTCTTCAGGAGGCCATCGAGGGAAAGTTGACGGCGAAGTGGCGGGAAGAGCATCCCGTTCGGAAGGGGGATCCGGAGTATGATGCAGCGGCCCTTCTCGAACAGATCAAGGCTGAAAAACAAAAGTTGATCGCCGAAGGCAAAATCAAGAAGGAGAAGCCGCTCCCTCTCATCAAACCTGATGAAATGCCGTTCCAAATCCCCCAAGGTTGGGTCTGGTGCCATTTGTCGGAAGTTGCCGAGGAGCTTTCAACGGGACCGTTTGGTTCGATGCTTCACAAATCAGATTATGTGAAATCTGGGATTCCAGTAGTGAACCCAATGAATGTAGTTGATGGGAATATCTTAGCGGATGATCGAATGCAAATATCGGAGAAAACGCGGGATCGATTGAAGCGTTATGCTCTCAATGCTGGGGATTTGGTAATCGCTAGACGGGGAAATCTTCGGAAGTGTGCAGTTGTACAAGAAGAACAAAATGGTTGGTTGTGTGGTACCGGCTCGTTTTTTTTGCGAATTCTTGCCATTAACAAAGCATTCTTGCAGCTTGCCTATTGTTCGGAGAATTCCCAAAAGTTTCTATTACGCGATTCCATTGGCCAAACCATGGACAACCTAAACCAAAAACTTCTCTTCAGGCTTCCACTGGCAGTTCCCGCCCTTGGTGAGCAGAGAAAAATCGTCGATCGGGTTTCTCAGCTTCTTTCCATGGTCTCCGATCTCGAAGCGCAGGTTGCCGAACGGAAGGCAAAATCGGATGAATTGATGCAAGCGGTATTGCGAGAGGCCTTTGAAAGCAACAATCACGGGTTCCAGGGGGCAAACGCATGAGCACCAACGAAATCAAGATTCCAGAAATCTTTACGAATGGCTCCCGCTGGGTCAGAGTGGATTTCCATCTGCACACAAAAGCCGATAAGCAGTTCGCCTATTCCGGTGATGAGAATTCCTACCTGAGCACGTATCTGGATGCCCTTTCAACTGCCGCCATCCGAGTGGGCGTCATCGCCAACCACAACAAGTTCGCAAGGTCCGAATTCGATGCCATGCGAAAGGCCGCCAGAAAGAAGGACATTCTGTTGCTTCCCGGTGTTGAGTTGTCTGTCAACGACGGGGCGAACGGCATTCATACCATCGTAGTATTCAGTGACGAGTGGCTCGAAAACGGGCAGGACTACATCAATCAGTTCCTCAACGTCACCTTTGCCGGAAAAACGCCCGATCAATACGAGAACGAAAACGGGCGAAGCCAGGATAGCTTGGTTGAGACCATCAAGAAACTCGAAGCGTACAACCGGGACTTTTTTATCATTTTCGCTCATGTCGAGCAGAACAGCGGTCTCTGGCTGGAAATGGATGGCGGTCGTTTGACCGAGCTGGGAAAGACTGACTACTTCCAGAGGCGTTGTCGTGGTTTTCAGAAGGTCCGGAGCCATGACAAGCAGGATGCGCCTTGCCGCTTGAAGGTCAAGGGGTGGCTCGGTCATTCGTATCCGGCCGAGGTCGAAGGATCGGACCCCAAAAAGATCGACGAGATCGGTAAGGGCGACGCCTGCTTCGTGAAGATCGGGGCTTTTTCCTTCGAAGCAGTTAAGTTTGCCCTGTGCGATTCCGCGCATCGCGTGGCACGTGAAATCCCCAAACACACCCGTTCTTTCATCAAGTCGATTCGCTTCGAAGGTGGCACTCTTGATGGCCACCGACTGGATTTTTCCCCCGGACTCAACGCTTTGATCGGTGTGCGGGGAAGCGGGAAATCCTCCATCGTCGAGTCGATACGGTTCGCCATGGATGTTCCCGCCGGAGATAACCCCGCCGACGCCGAATATAAGAAGAAGCTTCTCAAGCATACCTTGGGCAGCGGCGGGAAGGTCACCATCGTCGCAATCGATCGCTTTGGCCAGGAATACGAGATTCGCCGAATATGGGACCATCGGCCCGAGGTGCTCGTGAACGGCGAACTTCAACCCGGGGTCTCGATCCGCGAAACCGTCGTTCACAAGCCCCTGTATTTCGGTCAGAAGGACCTTTCGAATTCTGGAGATGGGTTCGAGAAGAACCTGGTCGAAAAGCTGATCGGGGAGAAAACGCGCGAACTCAGGTTGCAAATCGAAGAGCAGCAACAAAAAGTCCAGGCTTCCGTTCGACGATATCAGAAGCTCTCGAACATTGCCGCACGCAAAGAAGAACACACGGCAAAGAAGCAGAATGCCGAGTTCCAGCTAGAGCGGTATAAGAAGTATGGGATCGAGGAGAAACTTCAGAAACAGGTCGATTTCGATGCTGATTCCCGAAAGCTCAAGGAAATCGCCGAGAGTGTGACCGCATTGCATGATGCTTTGACAGACTTGTTGATGCAGCATGAGGATACGATCAGAAATCACACGCTCTACAAGACGAAGCAAAGCGAGGCTTTCTTCACCGATTTCTTTGCGGCCTATGCGGCAATCGTTAAGCTTGTTGATTCTGTCAAACAGATTAGGGATTCTCTCGCCGAATCGCGAACGACATTGGCTGGCAAACAGGCAGAGTTCGAGCGAATCTTCCAGGGACTCAAGGAGGAATTCGCCGCCATCGAGCGCAGTATTTCGGATGAACTGCGCGCAGCCGGAGTTCCAACCATCCGGCCCGATGAGTTCAGGCAGAAGAACAAGGTATTGGAGCAATCCAAAGCGATCCTCGCCGAACTCGAAAAGGAACAGGCGAAATCCGAGGAGATCCGGCAGGAGCTCACGAGGGAGCTTTCTCTGTTGAACGAATTGTGGCTCAAAGAGTTCCGAATCATTCAGGGTGAAATGGCCAAGGTCAATGCGAACCATTCATCCCTCGAGATCGTCACGGAATTCAAATCCGACAAGACCAGATTCAAAGAGTTCCTTCGCGAAATCCTCAAAGGAAGTGCTCTCAGAGACACGACTATCCAGAAAATCGTCGATGAGTTTCCTGACATGGGGGCGATCTTCGAAGGAAGGGAACGAGCCGATCAGATTCTTGGAGAAAGTGGTCCCAAGTTTTGGGAGTACTTTCTGAAACAGCTCGAGACCCTATTGATCTATCGTGTGCCCGACAAATTCACCATCAAGTATGGGGGCAAAGAGCTCAAGGACCATTCGCTTGGCCAGCGCGCATCCGCCCTGATCCTGTTTGTCTTGAGCCAGCGAGAAAACGACCTTATCCTGATCGACCAACCAGAAGATGATCTGGATAACCAGACCATCTACCAGGATGTCATCAAGCTCATCCATGAATTGAAGCGGGAGACACAGTTCGTTTTTGCCACCCATAACCCCAATTTCCCGGTCCTTGGAGACGCGGAAATGGTCATTGCCTGCGAGTATTCCGACAATCGGGTCCATCCGTTTCCCAGGAGCGTCGACGATCCTTGCATGCAGGCGAAAATCGTCAACATTATGGAAGGTGGTAAGGAGGCGTTCGAGCGACGCAAGGAGATATACGAGATATGGAAACCTCGGAACTAATCGAAATTATCAGTCGCGAGGAAGACGGCAAAAACCAGTTCAAGGCGAATTTCACGAATGTCGACTCGCTTGCGGCTGAGATCGTGGCATTCTCCAATTCGGGCGGCGGCAGGATTTTTATCGGAGTGAACAAGGACGGTTCGATTTCCGGCCTTCAAAGAGAGGACATCGGGCGCTTGAACCAACTTCTTTCGAACGCCAGCTCCCAATCGGTTCGCCCACCTATCAACCCCTCCACGGAAAATGTGAGGCATCCTGACGGGATTGTCATGGTGGTGGCGGTACCTGATGGCCTGAGCAAGCCATACATGGACAATTCGGGGGCAATTTGGGTCAAGTCCGGTTCCGATAAGCGAAAGGTGACATCCCGAGAGGAAATTCAGCGGATGCTTCAGAAATCGGGATTGGTCCATGGCGATGAAATCCCTGCCAACGGTGTTTCAATTGCCGGAATCGACTTGGATTTCTTCGCCTCTTTCTACGAAAAAGAGTTTGGGGTTTCCCTAGGCAGATCGGAAGCAGATCTTACCCAATTACTCAAGAATATGAATCTCGCTGACGGGGATACATTCAACGTGGCAGGGGCATTGATGTTTGCTCGAGCACCACAGTTCAGGCTTCCAGCATTCATCGTCAAAGCCGTGGCATTTCCAGGAAATGACATTGAAGACACGAAGTATATTGACAGTAAGGACATTTCAGGACGACTATCAGACGTTTTTCAGCGTGCTATTTCCTTTCTCCTCTCGAACACCAGGAGTATTCAAGGAGAACAGGGAGTAAACTCTGTAGGAAGTGACGAAATTCCGCGAATCGTATTTGAAGAACTCGTGGCCAATGCTTTGATTCACAGGGACTATTTTATAACGGCTCCAATTCGAATTCTGGTGTTTGCGGATAGAATTGAAATTGTAAGTCCAGGTCACCTACCGAACAACCTAACAATTGAGAATATCAAGAACGGAAACTCAAATATTCGAAATCCGATTCTTGCTTCTTTTGCGTCAAAGATGCTCCCGTATCGTGGACTGGGAAGCGGAATCAAACGAGCATTGAGAGAATACAATGATATCGAGTTTATAGATGATCGGCAGGGAAACAAGTTTGCGGCAATAGTTAGACGACCAAAATAGCATAGCGTTCGTCTTCCTTGCGTTGCAGGCGCGAGGGCGCGTCAAAGAACAGAAACGCACGGGATCGAAAAACGGTGCGAGCAGAAGGCAGAAACTCGCGTTTCGAAATCCGCTCAACCGCGGCCGCTACTTGCGGCCCCCGCGCAACAGGCGGTGGCGCTTGAGCTTGCGCCACAAGGTGACGGGGTGGATGCCCAGTTCGCGGGCCGCCGCGGCCCGGTCGTGACGATGTTTCTGTAGCAGGTCGCGCAGAAAATCGCGTTCGAGGTCGGGTAACGTCGTGGCCTGGCGGACCCGGCCGGGTGTCGGTACTCGCCGCAAGGTCGGCGGCAGGTGGTCGACGTGGATCGGACCCCGATGGCACAACACAAACGCGTGCTCGATGGCATTCTCGAGTTCGCGCACGTTGCCGGGATAGTCGTGTTGTTCGAGGAGGTCGAGCGCTTCGCGGGCGATACCCGAAATCTCCCGGTGGCGGATCCGGTTGAACCGATCGATGAAGTGCTCGACCAGCAGCGGGATGTCTTCGCGCCGCTCGCGCAGGGGCGGCAGCGGCAACCGCACGACGTTGATGCGGTAGTAGAGGTCGCGGCGAAATTGGCCCGACGCCACCAGCGCCTCGAGGTCACGGTTGGTGGCGGTCACCAGCCGCACGTCCGCCTTTGCGGGGCGGGTGGCTCCCAGCGGCTCGTAGACTCTTTCTTGCAGAACGCGCAACAACTTGACCTGGACCGCCGCCGGCAGATCGCCGATTTCGTCGAGAAACAACGTGCCGCTCTCGGCGAGTGCGAACCGGCCGGGTTTGTCGGTGCGGGCGTCGGTGAACGCGCCGCGCTTGTAGCCAAACAACTCAGATTCGAGCAGGGTCTCGGGCAGCGCGCCGCAGTTGACCGTAACCAACGGCTTGGCGCGGCGTGGGCCGAGGTGATGCAACGCCCGGGCCACCAGTTCTTTGCCGGTGCCGCTCTCGCCACAGATGAGCACCGAACTGTCGGACGCGGCAACGGCCGGCACCATGTCGAGCAGTTGCTGCATGCGGGGGCTGGCGGTGACGATGTCGGCGGTGGTGCGCTGCCCGCGCAGGTCGCGGCGCAACTGCTCGACCTCCGAGAGATCGCGGAATGTCTCGACGCCCCCGACCACGGCCCCGTCGGTGTCGGTCAGGATGCCGGTCGAAACACTGATCGGTAGCTCGTCACCCTGGGCCGTGATGATGCGGACCACGCGCCCGACCTCGGCTTTGCCGGTTTGCAGTGACCGGCGCAACACGCAGTCGGATTCGCACACGGTGGCGCGAAACACCTCGCAGCAACGGCGGCCGAGCGCCTCGTCGCGGGCGATGCCGGTGATCCGTGCGGCGGCCTGGTTGAACGAGGTGATCCGCCAGTCGTTGTCGACCGTAAATACACCGTCAGCGATGGCGTCGAGAATGACCGACGCATGGCGCTCGGTGATGGCCGGAGTCGGCACCGGCCCGTCGCGCCGTCGCGTTCTCATATGCTGAATTGTTTGCTGTGACGTAGCGGGGTTTGCGCGTGGCCATCGAAGAAGCGCAGGCGCAGGCCGACTTCGAGCGGCAGGAACCGGTCACCGAACCGTTGGGCGAGGTGACGCAGCGCCGTGTCACCGGTGCAGTGACCGCAGGCGAGGAAGGCCGGGTTGTATTTCTCGAGTATGTCAAGGGGCCGCGCCAGTTCATCGCCCTGGGCACTGCGCAGATGCAGGCCGCCGATGACAGCGCAAACCGGCATGTTGTCAGTAAGCGCGGTCACATGGTCGAGCGTGTCTTCGATACCGGAATGCGTGCACCCGAGAATGATGACGAGGCCGGCATCGGTAAATACAACCAATGACTGATCGTCGACGACGACGTCGCGCCGTTGCCGTTGCTCGTCGAAGAAGAACGTGCGGTCGGAGGGCCGGGCGACCGAGGCCCGTCGCGGAATCTCGCCGGTCAGAACCAACCCCGGCCCCGGAGTCACCGGCCCGCGATGGCGGACCACCCGCTCGGCACCGAGCGCAGCTACCGCCGTCTGAGCCGCCGCCGGCATGCCGATCATGCGCGGCAACTGCCCATCGAGTGAGAAGCGCTCGACGCTGGCGTCTTCGTGTAAATACAAACGTGTCGTCGGCGCGGTCAAGGGCAGCACCAACGGCAGGCCGCCGCTGTGGTCGTAGTGGCCGTGGCTGAGCATGATGGCGGCCAGTCGTTTCGGTCGGCAACCCAGCGGGTCAAGGTTTTCGCGCAACGCTGGTCCCTGGCCGGTGTCGAACAGATATTCCGCGGTGTCGGCTTCGATCCAGAAGGCCAAGCCGTGCTCGCCGAACAGGTGGGGCGGCGCGTGATTCTCGGCCACCACGGTAACGGTCAGGTTGCTGATGCGGGTAGTCGGTGCGGCAACCAGCAACGACACCGGGTCGCCGCTGCGCACCGCACCACCCGTGATCACCCGGCAGAAAACGCCCTCGGTCGGCAACAACCGGTGTCCGTGAAACGAATAGTGATGGGGGTTCACCTCTTTGCCGATTTGGGTTACCTCGAGGACGGCGCCGCCGAGTTGCATGCGGGCGCCGACACGCAGGCTGCGCAGATCGAAGCCGGTGGTCAGGATGTTCTCGGCGAACTCGCCGGGCCGTGCTGCCGGGGTGTGACCCGCGTTGAAGCGGTCGACGCTTTCCTGCATCAGCAGGCTGACCTGCCGCACCGAACCGGCGTGCCCGTCGTGGCGCAGGCCGAGATCGGCGATGAACTCGCCGACCTCGACCGGGCGCTTGGCAGTGCCGGTGGCATCAGAGATACATACAGCGACAATACGTCCGCTGGGTGTGGTCACCATGGTCGGTCCGGATGGCTCAGTGGTCGTGGTGGTGGCCGCAACCGTGCCCGTCTTTGCGCGGACCGTGCCCGTGGCCATGGCTGGAACACGCGGTGTGGGGCGACGCTTCTTGCA
>CAZADH010000086.1:0-5821 GCA_964483805.1 uncultured bacterium | reverse complement strand
GCGCGCCCATGCCGATGCCGCCGACGATGATGGCATCGATCTTCTCGCCCTGGATGGCGGCGAGAGGCTGGCACTGCCCGTGGGCGTGCACCTTGTTGCGGTTGTCGATGGCGCGGCAGGTCATGGTGTCGGTTTCGACGATGAGAAACCCGGGAGCCGAGCCAAAGTGAGCGCTGACCGGGCTTTGCAGTTCTTTGTTCTCGGTGACGGGAATGCAGATGTTCACAAGGTAATCCTTTCGTAAGACAATCAATGGTCGGGACGTTGCCGTTTGTGACAACAGGGGCGGGAAGAAGACTTGTTCTGGGCCGACCCGGCATCGGCGAGGCGTGCTGCGGCGTCGCCGCGGGAACGGCCTCGTCGATGCGGTTGGCGGCAGCAGGGGGACGACACCGACGGCGTGGCCAGGCTGCAGTCGGTTGGGCCGCCGCTGCGCAATCGGTCGCACAACCGGCACGGATCGGCGGTCGCTGATCCCAGGTGGACCGTGCCGCCGCCGATCTGCAGCGCCTTGCCATGCGCCAGCGCATCGGCGATCTTGTGGCGCACCGCGCCGATGATCCGGCCGAAGGTCGCGCGCGACACTTGCATGCGGGTGGCCGCATCCTCATGGTAGAGGCCCTCCAGATCGGCCAGGCGCATCGCTTCGAACTCGTCGAGCGAGATTTCGACCGTGGCGGTCGCACCTTTCCCCTGGCCGATCGGACGAAAACCGGTGGCAGGCGGCTCGGCGCCGATACGACGACAACAACGTGGGCGTGGCATGTGCGGTTGCTCCTGGTGGCCCATTATGAGCATATGCTCAAAACAAAGTCAAGTGTGCCTTGCGTCTGGCGGTTTCGGAACGTGCGAACTCGTGGTAGCATCGAGGTTACAGGGTTTTTCAATGTCAAGATTTGTCGCTGTAACCGTCACGCAGGCTGTCGTCAAAGGAGTGCATACACCATGGTACAGAGAGGTTTGTCGGTCGTTGGCCGGCTTCAGCATCGGTTCATCGCCGTAGTCGCAGTGGTGATGATGGGCATCGCTTTGGCCGGGTTGTCGGGGTGTTTCTCGCGGGCGACCGGCGAACTGGGGTCGGCCCTGGTTGGGCCGGTGGTGCCGCCAGCGGGTGTGGCGCGGGCAAGTATTGCCGTTGTATTGCCAGATGCTGACGACGGCCCGGCGGCTGCATTGCGAGGCGCAACGCGCAACTGCCGGGTGACGGGTCGCATTCGGGTGATCGATGCCGCAGCCGGCAATCAGGTGACCGACGTGACCCGGACCGTGGCCGTCGACGACACGGGACGGGCGGTCCTCGAGTTTTCCGGCTTGCCGGTGGGCGCGGCACTGGGCGAGCTGTTTCTCACCGATGGCCATGTCGGGGGATACACGGCGTTTCACGGGGCCGTCGATCTGTTGACCGGCGACAACGCCCTGGTGGTCAGCCCGAAGGGGTGTGGGCATTCATCAGACCTGGCGGCCCGCGCAGTTCTGGCGGTCATCGAATCAGCGCCTCTTCTGGCGAAGGCGCGCACGGGCCTGGTGGCCAATCTGACGATGGCCGGGTCGGCGGCTTTTGCCTCGCCGACCGCGCTGTTTGCCGCCGACGTGCTCAACGCCGCGTTCACCAGCGGCATGGTGTTTGCCACCGCACCGGCCGTGCTGTTGCTGACTTCGACGGAAGGCCCGACGCTGATCGCCTCTTCGGCGCTCTACGCTTGGCGGCGCACGCCGGCCCAACTCTTTGCCGGTACGTCGGTGGCGGCACAACCCTTTGTGTCGTTGACGGTGGCGCGGCAGGGCGTGGCTGGTACCGCGTTGGTTCTCGGTCGTACCGAAAGCGGTACCCTCGTGTTGGCGCGGGTCGACATTTTCACCGGGGCCCGCCTCGCCTGGGCAGGACTCGACGGCACCGCGTTTGCGCAGCCCTCGGCCGTGGCGGTGCTCAAGGATGGGGGAGTGGTCATCGGGGGATCGCGCAACGGGCAACCGACGCTCGCGTGTTGGCGGGGCGCCGCCGACGCCGCGATCGATGGGACGGGGCAAAGTGGCGACTGGGCGTGGGTGACGCCCCTGCCGGTGCCCGCGCATGTCCGGTTGGCGCAGCCGACCGTGCGGCATCTCGACTACGATCCGAGCGGGGTCGGGCGGCTGCTCGTGTGGGTCGATGATCCCGAAACCCTGCGGTGGCGCCGGTTCGACGTACGGCCCGGCGACGGCAGCCCGACGGCGGCTACCTTTGCGGGCAGCGGTTTTGCGCTGTGGGGTGAACCGGGCAGCGCCTCGTGCGTTCTGGCATTCGACGGTTGGCCGGCGACAGTGAAATACGATGTATTGTATTCGACGGGGTCGGCGCCTCTGGGGGCAAATCCGGGGCGGGTCAGCGGCGTGAGTTCGCCCTGCCTGCTCGACGGCCTGAGCAACGACGCGACCTACACGGCCCAGATCGTGGCGCTTGCGGCCAACGGTCAGGAACTGGCGCGGTCGGGTGTTTACGTGTTCGTGCCCAGCGCTGGCCCGGCGCCGCTGGTGACCGTGTCGTATCAGGTCAGTTCGGCCGCGGTCGAGATCTCGGGCGACCCGACCGGTCCGGTGACGCTGGTGTCCGAGGAAACCTACGGTATGACCCTGCGCGTTCGCGGCGCCAATCCCATTCGCGTGGGCTCGGTGTTGATCGATTACCGGGCGGAAGGCAGTTTGCGCCTGGTCGGTCAAACGCAGAACACGCCACAACCCGACGGGACGACGCTGGTGCGGGTGACATACGATGTCAATACGACGCCAACCATGTCCCAGGTGTTTACTCAGGCCCAGTTCAGCTACCGGGGCCGGCTGTCGCAGTTGCCGGCGGCGGCACGCCAGGCGGTCAATGCCAGCGACCGCAACTATCGCGCGAAAATGGCGTTCCTGGCGCCCCGACCACCGGCGCCGACCCCGAAGGGGATCGCGTCCTCCACCCGCTTCATGGTCGACAACCTGCGGTTCGATCCGGTCGTTCATCTCGATTTCACGACCTTCCTCGGCACGCTGCAACAGTTTTCGCTCGAACTCGACGGGTCGGCGCAGATGCGCGCGTATTTACAAACCACTCTCCGGGCCAGTGCCACGCTGCCGATTGCGACGGCAACCCTGGTGCCGCAGGTCGAGATCCCGTTTCTGGTCGGGCCGGTGCCGTGCACGTTTGCCTACCGCGTCGACGGTTCGTGGCAGATGAAGGCCGAGGGTGAGATCGTCGGCAAGTTGGGGGCCGATCTGCGTGCCGATTTCCGCTGCGGCGCCGATTACCTGCGCGAACGCGGTTGGACCGGGCAGGTCCTGTCCCGCTTCCACGCCGAGAAGTACTGGGATCTCGACTTCAAGGCCAAGTTCAGCAACGAGGCGAACCTCGAACTGTCGGCGGCGTTGAAGGCGGGGGGGCTGGCCGGGCCGAAACTCAAATTGCGTCCGTATCTGCGGTCCACCGTCGAGTACACGACCGACAAACCGTGCGACCTCACCGCCCGGCTCCAGGCCGGTTTGGGCGGGGCGGTGTCGATGGTGGTCGAGATCTGGCAATTCAATCTCGGCGAGTGGAAGAAGGACTTCAACGTTCTGGGCCCGTATACCATCGCCGAGTACATCAAGTGCATCAATACGTTGCCGACGTGGTTGCTGAACCAGGGTCCGGGCAATGGGGTCACGGGCGTGCCGGAGGGTTACACCAACATGGTGGACGTGGTGATGCGCACCACGTTGGCGACCTCGGCGCGCGTGCTCGCGACGGATACCGGTTTTCTGGCGGGTATCAACCGCTACACCTGGTGGTGGGATGACGCGAAGAAGAAGGTGACGACGGCGTATCCCAACGAGCCCGGTGAAGTCATGACCATCGATCTGCCCAACGAGCGCTGTTGCATTCCCACCGGGGAGCACGTGTTGCACGTTACCGCCTGGGACAACTGCGGCGGCAGCGTGACTGCCGATCTGCCGTTTTCGGTGGCGGTGGCTTCGCAACCGGTGAGGCTGCGACATCCGACGACGGGGAACCCATGGGAGGAGTTCACCTACATTGGCACCCGTTACCCCGACTCCTATGCGACATCAACGCAGTTGCCCGACAGTTGGGGCATGGATGTGCCGGTCATCTGGGGTCCGTACACCTTTTATCACAACTGGCCAAACGGCAAGACCGACGGGCATTTCACCGAGGGGCGGCGCAGCGGCCAGTGGACAACGTATGACGGCGGGTATCGCAACGACTTCACCTACGACAACGCCGGAAAGTGCACGCGTTGGTGGCGCACGGTCGCGAGCAACAGTGTCGTGATGTACGACCTGACCCCCGGAAGAACCGGATCGGCGGCGGGCGTTCTCGATTTCTCATACAATGTCAGAAACCCTGTGGTGTTCTACGGCACAGATTGGGCAGTGCGCACAGCGCACACCATCGACCGTTACGAAGACGGCTCCGGTTTCTACGAGTACGATGTGTATCTGACCCAAATTGACGGGCCGTATATCTACGAGTATCCGAATTCGCGAACCACAGGGACCTATCGGTTGGGCAAGAAGACCGGCCTGTGGACCACGACCGGGACGGCCGTTTCGGAGAGTGGTATGTATGACAATGACCTGAAACAGGGCACCTGGGTGCTAACGAACCACAGCACCGGTGTAACGTACACGATCACCTACCTCGACGGGGTCGAGCACGGCCCCTACAAGCGCGAATTTGCGACCGGCGACTATGTGAAGATCGTGGGGCAGTATACCAACGGTCAGTTGAGCGGCACCTGGACCACCTACTACCGCGACGGCCGTGATCCGACGGTGGTGACGTATTGATTTGCCTCGGGCGTGGCCATGCCGCAGGCTGATGCGAATGGACACGCGACCCCGGGTGTCGGGGTTGTGCGGCACAAACGAGAGCGCCCCCAGGGCGAATCCCTGGGGGCGCTGTCGAGTCAGAGGAAATACGGTGTATTGCTTCTGTCTCGTCTCGTGCTGTCCGCAGAACTTGAAGTAGGTTCTGCGGGGCAGCGGCTGGCGCGGGTCGGCGTGCGACCGCGCCAGCAACCATGCATTTACTTGACCGCGATTGCCGTCTTCCCGTGGCGGCGGGCCACGACGTCGGCGACGAGGGTATCGAGCTTCTTGTAGAAATCGGTCGAGGTCGAGGTCTGCCAGAATTGGCACCAGACCAGGATCTGCGAGAGGCAGGTGTCGTATTCGAGGTGCGGCTTCGGCAGCGCGTAGGTGATCTTGTCGGTGATCAACTTCTGCTTGTCGGTGGCGAGCTTGCAGCCGGCGACCAACTTCTTGAGGTCCTCGAGGTTCTTGATCAGCACGTTCATGACCGGCATGTTGAGGTGCTTGCCCTGGCGCGCGTCTTCGTTCTTGATCCGCCAGACGTCGCTCTTCGATTCCTTCTCGATGACCGGGGCCGGCATGTCTTTCTGATTGGTGCCGTCGTTGGCGTAGTTGATGAAGTCTTTGTCGTACATCTCGTTGGCGACGGCATGGGTCAGCTCATGGGCGAGGTTGCCGAGCCGCTCCCAATCAGCCTTCTTCGCGTCCTGCTGGTAGATCACGTCGTAACCGGTGAGCTTCTTGTCGGCATTGAAGCGGCGGACGGCGTTGCCGCTGGTGGGCGTGTCCTGCCAGGCCTCGACCTTTTTCGAGGCCGCGAGCACGTCTTCGATGACCGCAGTCAGCGTTTTCGACGAGTATTTCTTCAGCTCTTCGAGCTGTTTGAGATCGCTCTCGGGAGTCGCGAAAACGGCCGGTGCGGCCAGAAGCGAAGCAATACAAAACATTGCACAACCACGAACCAACTTGGACAACATACAGAGGTTTCCTC
>CAZADH010000085.1:1697-20870 GCA_964483805.1 uncultured bacterium | reverse complement strand
ACTCGAACCCGCAACCTGCTGATTACAAATCAGCTGCTCTGCCAATTGAGCTACGTCGGCATGAATGCGGCTATCACGTTTGGAAAAGAACGGTACCGTGGCACGGTATTGAGGGATTATAGACAAGAACAGACCGTTTGTCAACCGTGGCGCGCGGCAATTTTACTTTCGCGCAAATCCCTTTTGCCGCTGCATTTCGAAGACCAGCACCGAGGTACTGACCCCGACGTTCAACGACGGTGTCCGCCCCAGCACCGGGATCGACACCACCTCGTCGCACAATCCGGTCAGCATCGGCCCGAGCCCCGCATCCTCGCCCCCCATTAATAGTGCCAGACGCCCGGTGTACCGGGCCCGATCGTAGCGGGTGGTGCCGGCGGCGTCCGCCCCAATCACCCACCACCCATCGCGTTTCAGCGTGCGTACCGCTTCGCCCAGGTTGACCACCTGGGCCACGGGCAGATACTCCGCCGCCCCCTGCGCCGTCGCCAGCGCCGCCGCCGTCATCGCCGCCGCCCGATGCCGCGGAATGACCATCCCGGCCACCCCGGCCACCTCGCACGTGCGCACGATCGCCCCGAGGTTGCGCGGGTCCTGCACCTGGTTCAGCAACACCAGTATTGCTTCTGTATTGCCAGCAGCCCGGGCCAACAGATCGTCGAGCGTCGCGTAGGTGAACGCACTGCGCTGCGCCGCTGCCCCCTGCGCGGCGTCACCGAACCGCTGCCGGAACGCGGCCGCCGGCACCCATGAGAACTTGATCCCCCGCTCGCGCGCCTGGGCCACGAGCGGCCGCAGACTGTCGCCACCGCCATCCTGCAATACAATCTGTTGCAGCGGCGTCCCCGCCGTCAGCGCAGCCATGACCTCATGGCGACCCAACAACCAGATGTCGTCGGTCGGCGCCGGTTCCCGGGCAGGTTTCGGTGGGGGGACGCGATCCGGGTTGGCGGGGCGGTCCGGGCGGGCAAAGCGTTTCCCAGGACCGGCACGGCCGGAATGGGGCGCGCGGCCGCGCGTCTCCGCGGGGGTTGGGTCCGCTTTCCCTGCGCCATCCGGGCGCCAGCGGCCCACATCGCGCATCCCTGCGCTCGGGTTACGGCGGGAGGGTGGTTTGGTCATGGTGGGTTGTCCTGTTTCGATCGGGGGCGTTCGTGAGTCATCCGGGGCGTTCAACGTCGTTTCGGGCAGGTTAGCACGCCGAACAACGCCGGTCAAAGCACGGCGTTGTCCCTCAGCCAACGGGAACCGGAGCGCGAGCCTCGACGCGTCAACCGAAACCGAAACTGGCCTGGCCGAAGATCTGGTCGCGCTGCGACGCCAGGCCGCTGCCCCCGCGGCGCATGTGCGTATTGGCGGAGCACTGGCGAAAGCCATAGCGCTGCACGAGGGCGCAACCGTCGGTATTGCGTCCCGGCACGATGATCTGCGGTGATCCGGCGAACGGCAGTTGCAGGGCCGCACGCAACAGGGCCTCGGCCGCCTCGGTCGAGACCGCAACCCACGGGCCGATGCGCCGGGCCTGCACCAGCGCGTAACCAACGATATGTCCGCTCGCATCGCGGGCAACCAGCCCCCGGCCGGGAAACTCCGCGAACAACAGGGCGAGAAGCCGCGTCCGGTCAGCACCAAAGGCGGCAGCATCGACGACCGCCACAGCGGCAAGATCCGCGTCGGTCATGGCCGCGACCTGCACCCGGCCCACCTCCGCGGACATCGGGGGCGCCGAGACATCACCCGCGCCCGCCGGCTCGCACATCCACGCGGCGTCTTCGTCGACGAAGCCAAGAGATAAATACAAAGTATGCCCAGCCGGCGAGGCGTCGAGCAGGACCGTGCCCACACCACGGCCATCCAACTCCTCGAGAACCCGCCGCATCAGGGCCCGCCCGACCCCACGCGACTGCACCGCCGGGTCGACGGCCATCAGCCCCACCCAGGCCCGATGCTGTCCGTAGATCACCGCCCCGACCATGCCGACCGGCTTTGCGTCGGTCACGGCGAGAAACCAGCAATCGGGCGTCAAGGCCACGGCCCGCTCGAGATCGGGGCGCCGGTTGCCCGGGCGGGCGAAGGCGGCGTTCAGAATGCGTTCGGCGTCGGCGAAGTCAGCAGCAACCAGTCGGCGAATGTGCATACACCGTATTTCCTATATCCAACCGCATCCTCACCGGCAAGCGGTGCCGCCATCCCCCCCCGGCGCCAGCGCCCGGTCGATCAAGGTGGCGAGGCGATCGGTCTGACCGGTCAGAAACAGGTAACCCACCCACGCTTCAAAGGCAGTGCTGCGCGCGTATTCAGCCCGACCGCCGCGGGTGCGCCCCGTCGGTTGCTTGGCGTTGCGCCAGTGCACGAGCATCTCACGCTCCTCGGCGGGCGCCTCGGCGAGCAACTGCTCGAACAACATGGCCTGGTGCCTTGCATTGACGAACGTCACCGCCGTGCCGGTCAGATGGCCGCCCGGCAACGTTACCGACCCGAGCAACCGCAACCGCACCGACAGTTCGAATGCGCTGTCACCGACGTAGGCCAGCGTGCGCGACGACAGCGCCAGGACTTCGTCGGGCGTCCAGGGGCGCCCGCGCAGCCGCGGCACCTCGAACGCCACCTCGGGCGGCAACACCATCGTGCTCACCGCCCAGTCACCGGCGGTATTGCCGGGTCGGGACGACCGGCAGGTCGCCCCGACGAAGAGATTTCTCCGTCATCGACCGAGCAAACGGCCACTGCGCCCATCCGGGGCGGGCGGCCTGCCCCTTTTTTCTCACCCCGTGAACCGCCAGCGCGGACCGGCCTTGGTATCTTCGACGGTCACGCCGTTCTTGGTCAGGTGCTCGCGAATGCCGTCGGCCAGGTCGAAGCGCTTGGCCGCCTTCATTTCTTGACGCAACTCGACGAGCCGCTGAATGAACGGAGCCGGATCGTGACCGGCCCCCGCCGCCGCCCCGGCGTTCGTGCCGTCACCAGTGGCCGCCAGTGTGGCCGGGGCCAGGATGCCCAACACGCTGATCGCATACGTTGTCAATACATCGCGCACTGCTGCCGCCGTCTCGGCATCGGGCGTCGCCTCGGCCGGGATCTCGCGGTTGAGGGCCGACGCGAACTCGTGCAGACCGGCAATCGCCGCCGCCGTGTTCAGGTCGCTGTCGAGCGCCTCGGTGATCGCCGCCTTCGCCTTCGCCACCGCCGCGGCCACCGGCTCACGAAACTTCGCCTCGCCGGCGCCGGTCCAGGACCGCACGCGCTCGGCCAACCGCTCGATGCGTTCGTTCCCCTTGGCGGCCGCAGCAATGCCTTCCTCGGTGTAATTGGTCGGCGACCGGTAGTGCCCGGTGAGAATGAACGCGCGCAGATGTTCGGGCCGATGCCGCGACAGCAGGTCGGCGACCGTCTTGAAATTGCCCAGCGACTTGCCCATCTTCACGCCGTCGACCGTGACCATGTTGTTGTGGATCCAGTAGCGGCAGAACGGTTTGCCCGTCACCGCCTGCGACTGGGCAATCTCGCACTCGTGGTGCGGGAACTGGTTTTCGAGGCCTCCCCCGTGAATGTCGAGTGTCGCTCCGATGTATTTCATCGCCATGACCGAGCATTCGATGTGCCACCCCGGGAACCCCGGTCCCCAGGGCGAGTTCCATTGCAGGATGTGGTTCGGCTCGGCCTTCTTCCAGAGAGCGAAATCGCGTGGGTCGCGCTTGTCTTCGCGCACCTCGACCCGCGCCCCTTCCTGGGCCTCTTCGAGCGTGCGGCCCGACAGCTTGCCGTAATCCTTGAACGAGCGCACATCGAAATACACCGACCCATCGACCACGTAGGCGTGGCCCTTGGCCAGCAATTGCTGCACCATCTCGATCTGCTCGCCGATATGCTGGGTGGCACGCACATACATGCTCGGATGCGCGACATGCAGCGCCTCCATATTGCTCATGTATTCACGCATGTATTTGTCGACCAGTTCGAGCGGATGCACCTGGTCGAGCCGCGCCTGTTTCTGGATCTTGTCTTCGCCGGCATCGGCATCATCGGTGAGATGGCCGACATCGGTGATGTTCTGCACATAGCGAACCTTGTATCCCGATTGCCGCAGCCACTTCACCAGCACATCGAAGCTGATGTAACTCTTGGCATGCCCGAGGTGGGGCGGCCCATAAACGGTGGGTCCGCACACATAGATGCCGACCTGCCCGGGAACCAGCGGGGTGAAAGGCTCGAGACGACGACTCAGCGTATTGTAGAGACTCAGACCCATAGTCTTCGTTTGCTCCTTATGCTCCAGACCGGCAGTACGATACCGCATCGACTATCACTTTTCCAGTAGTTTTGTGGATGGGGGGTCCCCTATCCACAGTTGCGCCCAACGCCTCGGCTCACTAAGATGAGTGCATGGGAAGGCAAACGTCCCCGAAATTCGGCTTCACGTTGATCGAGATCATCGTGGTCATGGCGATCATCGGTGTTCTCGCTTCGGCGGGCTTCCCGTCACTGATGCTGTTCGCCCAGGAAATGCGGGTCGAGACCGAGGCGCGGGCACTCGTGGCCGACCTCGAGCTCTTGCGCTCGGCCACCATGGTTGCGGCATCTGGAACGGGCCGGATCGTTTTTACCCACTCCACCATTCCCTACGACAAGGTGCCACCATCCACGCAAACCAACTACCCGATCGTGTCCTATCGGCTTGCAGACCCTGAAAGGCTGCTTTCGCGATACGCATTGGCTCCGGACACGACCCGGGATCTATCGTCAGAATCTGTGTGCATTGTGACGGAACTGTCTTCGAAATTGGCCACAGATACAGGGTGCGCAACATGCACAGTGATCGAGTTCGACCGAACCGGGGCTTTGGTCAGCCCGGCCACGGACACCGTGCTGTATTTGAACTTCTTTCGCTCCACTCCTACGACTCCTCCCAACCCCTACGATTTCACAGTAGCAACGTATCCAGGCATTGGCTCATGGTGCGTTCGCATTGAGGCAAACACGGGGCGCATCTGGGCATCAGCCACGGGATCCACACGATGTTACTGAAAAATCCCATCAATCCATCGGCGCCTCGCACACGAGCGATTGGCTACGCGCTCATCGAGGTCGTCATCGCCATGATCGTGAGCGCCGTGACCATTGGTGCACTGGTATCTGCACTCACAACGTCACAGCGGGCTCTCAAAGAAGAATTGCAGCGGACCCAGGCCCTTGCAGCTTGCGAAGCGCAAATCGAAAACCTACGCTACCTATGGGAAACCGGGCAACTCAATGCCAATGAACCACGGCCACCCGCACCCGAGTCTCTCTGGGCAACAATGTCTGACCCACGCTTGATTGCAAGCTACTGGTTTCTCCCCACGCAAACGATGCTATCGACTGGTCAAATCGCAACCCTATACCAAATGTTCGTCGAAGTCTCTCCGTGTCTCGATCGCGAAGTAGAGCGACAAGCAGTGATGGCAACAGGTCGCGAATTCCATGCGTCCGCTCCGATCGCTTCAGGAGTGCGACTGAGCATTCAGCTGGCTTCCTCGGAACTACCGATTGTCCCATGAGTCAACAATACATTCTGCATCGTCGGCCCAGCGGATTCTCGATGATCGAGCTGATTGTCGGCATGCTCACAGCCTGCATCGTCATGATCGGTGCTGCGATGATGTTTCAGACGAGCATCTTCCAGTACAAATCGGAGGTGGGTGTCAACGAGATCGTTCGGGAATGGGAAAATGGAAAACGCCTACTATTGAACGGAAGCTCGCAGTTTCCAGGTATGCTTGCCGCCGATATGGCGACGTGGACGGACAGCTTCAATCCTCCGCACCTTGAATACCACGTCGGGGCTCCCTGGAATGCAACGTATGTTGTTTGTATTGCTACCAGCAACCCAATTCCGTTGTGTCCACCCAACCCTCCTGACGAGATCAGCAGAGCAGGGCAACTTGTGCGGTTCCAACTGGATCCTCCGCCGACATTCTGCGAGGCCCTTCTCGGCAATCCCCCTCCGCCGAAGGCGACCAGCATTCAGAAGGATGGTGTTGCGATTTCCAGGTTTCTCTGTGAGGTTCTTGCGACCACGACGGCGCGGGGCAACGAGGTTGCGCTGGCTTCGATGACGTTCCATCTCTTCTACAACCTGAGTCGTGACGTGGTCCATGCTGCCGACAATGTCACCGTTCTGCGTGGCCCCATAGAGGACACTAACGAGATGTATGCTAGTCTCTCCTGCTCGATCTTTTTGCGCAAATCCGCGTTGGTGAGCCACTGATGAAAAGTTGCCGGTCTCAACACCGCGGCTTTGTCGTGTATTATTGCCTCGTCTTGGCGATTATTATCGGCTTCGTCATTGCTAACAGCCAGAAGTCGCCCATTGACCGCTCTCTTGAAAACGAGTTCGCGCGAACTGCAACACAACGGCGTTTGGCAGGGCATACGATCGATGCGGCACTTGAAGTGTGCCGACAGGTGGCAACCCTGTCACGGGGTTGTTCCGGCAGTTGGGAAATTTCCGTCGCCACAGAGGTCACGCCGTTGTCACGCATTGCAACGGCGGTTGTCAGCTTTGAACTCGACGAAGCTCTGGGGCGGGTCTCGCCAATGCGGGTTTCGGTAAAACTGCACCCCAACTTGCCCGAGTTTGCCGATCCCATGCAGGCAGGCACCTTTGCGGCAACAAGGGACCGAAACACGATGTTCTTCTCCGCATCGAATGCCGTCCAACTCGGTGCAACCAGCAGCGAGAACCGATTGCATTACCCCGTGAACGCTTCCGGAAGCATAGAGTTCTCGGTAGGCACTGAGACAGTGCAGGTCCAAACCTGGAAATCCGGAGGGGGGGTCTCCACGTGGAGCCTTGGCATCGGTGGAAGCCGGGCCGACGTTGCCGGCGGCATTATCCCCGTGTTCAACGCGTCGTGCGAGCCCGATGGCTTCCTGGTATACGGGTCCACGCAATCGAACGACACAGACGTTTCGGGCAATCACGGGACCTCCCCTACGTATTCGGCCGACGGCTGGGTCGCTTGGCTCTCGAGCGACACCGCAACCACTGCGAGTTTGTTGCACGTTGCCTCGTGGCCAAACTGCGTGGGCGGCAATGCGACCGAATCTCTGACGGGCGCGGTCCAAGTTGGTTCGGGTGACTATTTGCTCGTCGGGTGGTCGGAGTCCAATGGTAATGACTTGGCTGGTGTGCATTTGCGCCCCGCAGGCAATCGCGACGCCTGGGTCGTTCGCCTGGCCAGCGAAACTGGCAGGGTAACGTGGGGTTTCTGCGTCGGCAGCGACTCGACCGACCTCTTCCGCGGCATCACCCAGGTTACCTGCGATCCCGCCAGTCCGACATATGTGTTTTTCGGAGGTCTTACGTCAAGCTCGACCCGTGGCCTTGACGGGTTGGTCGTCGGGTATTGGGACCCGCAAGCGACACCGACCGCCATCGCCACCTTTGGTGGAAATCTTGACGATGTATTCATTTCCGGGCTGCTACTCGCCAGCAGCGATCTGTTGCTCGTCGGCGGGACCCTTTCCACGGATCTCGCAGCGCAGTCAGCCAGTCCAGCAGCGCGGCTCCCAGTTCCACTGCAGAACATCCACGGTACGAGTCAGGATGCCTGGGTCGTCTGCGTTCGGGCCGACTCTCTGCTCGCTTCTGCGGCGGTTGGCTGGCAACGATGCATCGGCGGCACCGCCAGCGATTCCCTCGCGGCGGCGGTTAACCACTTCGGTGCGGAAAGCGACATCTTGTTGGCCGGGTGGACCGAATCAAGCGACGGCGACCTGAACATGATCAAGAGCACAACCGATCGTGACGCCTGGATCGTCCGTTTGGCGAACGATGCGTCGGCGATTCGCTGGCAGGGCTGTTTCGGCGGCTCGGGCCAGGACGAGTTTGTCGGTGTTCGTGCCTTGCCAGACGGCGGCGTTCTGCTGCTCGGCAACACCATGTCGACCAACGGCAACTTGACCGGAATCAAGAGCACGACCGATCGCGACGCATGGGTCGTCCGCCTCGCATCCGACGGCACAATTGTGTCACAGCATATCCTTGGCGGCAATCAGGACGACACCGCCACCGGTTGGACGCGAACAGTGGATGGCGGGACGGTTATCGCGATAACTGCCAGTTCGACCGACCTGTTCTCCCCCAATCTCGGCGCATCGGACCTCTGGCTTGTTAAGACCGACCGATTCGGAAGTCCAGGATGGTAAATACTCATTACATACGTTCAAATCAGTTGTCCCGACCCGGGTTCACTCTCATTGAACTCCTCATTGTAACTATCGTGATTGGCATCATCGGCGCACTCGGCATCGTGCAGTACCAGTCTTATGTGACGACCTCACGCCGCAACGCCTGCATGGCCAACCAAAACGCCATCAACCATGCCTATCATCTGTGGCAGATACGCAACGTGACACTGCCCCGGGAAGATGCCTGCGTGCAACTCATCCACCCGGTCACCGGCGAGCCCATCAACAACCACCCCAAGAGTCAACATTACTGGCGCGATCAGAACAGGTTCGGCACCGGCACCAGCTTCGACACCATCGACGGCCAACAGCCGGTGACCCTCGCCGTATTGCCGCAGGGGCAGGCCACCGTTGCCGACAAAACGAGGTGGGGCGAGCTGGCCCGGGTTGCCGGCGCGAACGAGATCTTCTGTTGCCCCGAACTCATCCGCACGTTCGGACGCATCGAGAATGTTCCCGTGCCAGCCGCGCAACCGGCCTCGAGCACCGTTCTCTACATGTTTTATCAGGGCCCCGTCGACCCCGACAGTCTCAACCGCTTCGTCGGATTCAATCCTGACGACGCCGCCCTGAACTATCCCCATTTTCAACTCTACCCACAGTGGATCGCGTCGACGTGGGTCGGCGGGCGAATTGCCACACAGTCCAGAGCGGTGGTGTGCAATGCCTATGGCAAATACAATTACAATCGCCTCAGCTTTTCTTACGACGTTGATGCCGCCGACGGGGTCACCAAGCGCTATTTTGTCAACGGCGCCGGCCCCGACCTTTCGAGCGGATCGCTTCACTATCTGCCACCTCCGTGAGGCCGACAAACATGAGCAATACGGAATCAATACAATCATCCGAACAGCCGACCGCCGCGGCACAAGCGGCTCCTTGTTTCGCCCTGCGCAACATCGACAAGGCGTTTCCGGTCGCGTCCGACAGTCTGCTCGGCGGCGGTATGAAACAGATCTTGTGCAAGGTCTCGCTGTCGCTACAACCTGGCGAAATCTTCGGCTTCATTGGCCTCAACGGCGCCGGCAAAACGACGACGATCAAGATCGCGCTCGGTTTGACCCACGCCGATGCCGGTGAGATCGAGTATTTTGGCAGCCCGCACGCGCAACTCGACTGGCGCCGCATTGGCTTTGCCCCCGAGAAACCCAGCTTCAACGAGTTTCTTTCGGCCCACGAGGTGCTCATGTTCAGCGAACGTCTGCTGCAGCGCACCCCCGACCCTACCCGGTATCCGGCCTTGCTCGAACGGGTCGCTCTCGCCGATGCCCTTCATCAGCGGGTGGGTACCTATTCGAAAGGCATGCAGCAGCGCCTGGCCCTCGCGGCGGCCATGTTGCACGATCCCGAGTTGCTCATCCTCGACGAACCCAGCAGCGGCCTCGACCCGCTCGGCCGGGCCCTGATCAAAGACATCATGCGCGATTTGAAGAAGGCCGGCAAGAGTATCTTCTTCTCGACGCACATCCTGCCCGACGTCGAGGAACTGTGCGACCGCATCGGCATCATCCACCACGGCCGCATTCTCTACACCGGCCGACTCACCGAGTTTGCCGGCAGCGGCACCAATCTCGAACGGCGGTTCATGGACCTGATCGAAAGCAGTGACGCCACGGTACAAAGGGGTACAAAATAATCTTTCCTTGACTCGGGACCCCGGCGCCGATAGATTTTAATGTTGGGATAATTCTCGCTTGCTTGCGTTTCTATTCTGGCCGAGGAGTCGAAAATTATGAACAGGCGTTCAGGTTTTACACTGATTGAATTGTTGATCGTGGTTCTGGTCATCGCCATTCTGGCCGCCATCGGTATCTCGAAGTATCAATCGTTCGTCACCGAGTCGCGACAGAAATCGTGCATGTCGAACCTGGGTGCGCTGAACAACGCCTACGCCGTGTTCGAGACCCGCAACAGCAGCATTCCGATCGACGATGCCTGCACGCAGGTCATCCACCCCGTCTCTGGCGAGCCCATGACGACGCACGCCAACTCCCAGATGTACTGGCGCTATCAGACACCGAACTTTGTCGCCATCGACGGTACCGACGGCCAGACAATGCAACTGCTGCCACAAGGCGCGATCACTCAGTCCGCCAATCCGGCGCGCTTCAGCGAGCTGGGCAAGATCGTGCAAGACACCAAACTGTTCTGCTGCCCCGAGCTGGCCAAGCGCTACGGCGGTGCCGAGCGCGTGCCGGTGCCTGCCCCCACCACCGATCCGGGTGCCGGCGCCGACGGCAACGGCCACGTTCTCTATCAGTTCTTCAAGGCGCCGCCGTCGGGCAGCCAGGCCGGCACCGACTTCAACGTCTGGAACCCGACGACCTACGCGGCCAACAGCCACCTGCGCATCTACAACAATGCGTCGCTGGATGGCAGTGGCGACGCGCACATCAAGTTCCGCCGTGGCATCATCTGCCGTGCCTACGGCCGGTACAACGCCAACACACTTGGCGCCGCCGCCTACAACTGGACAAGCGCCGGCATCACCCAGACGTTCCTCGCGGGCACCGGCCCCGACCTGTCGTCGTCCACCCTGCACGCCAACTTCACCACCAACTGATCAACGCCGACTCTGGTCGCCAAAAGCCCCCCGGGTGTTGCACCCGGGGGGCTTCCGTTTTATGCTGGACCCGTGACCAGTGATAACAAACCGCTTCCCCATCACCTTCGTGTCGATCGCTCGGCGTTCGCGATCGTGTCGTTGTCCGGCTCAGATCCCGATCGTGAGTTCTGGCTGCACAAGACGCCCCTCGAACGGCTCGAAGCAATCGAAATCCACCGGCAGGCTGCATATGGGTACGATCCAACTACCGCTCGACTTCAAAGATTTTTTGAGATCGCTCGACGAACATGATGTTCGTTATCTGTTGATCGGAGGGTATGCCGTCGGGTTTCACGGCTATCCCCGGACCACGGCCGACATCGATGTTTGGGTCGAGATGACGACTGACAACGCAACGCGCATGGTTGCGGCGATCCGCAGTTTCGGGTTCAATCCTCCGGAGTTGACGATCGACGTATTCATGAAACCCGAACAGATCGTCCGCCTCGGCGTTCCCCCTTTTCGCATTGAGATCCTGACCACGATTTCGGGAGTCGAGTTCGCCGAGTGCTATCCAACCCGACAAACCGTGGCCATTGATGGAGTGGAGATCACCGTGATCGATCTGGCGAATCTCAAGATCAACAAGCGAGCCAGCGGTCGCACCAAGGATCTCGCCGATCTCGAGAATCTCCCGTGACCCGCTCCCAGGACCACGCGCCATGACCCAACCCTTCTGGATCGGCTACTACGCCTTCGTCGACGCCCTGCGCAACCGCCTCGTGCTCGGGCTGCTCGTGCTGGCGCTGCCGTTGCTCGGGGTCGGCTGGATGCTGCGTGCCAACCAGATCGATCTGCAGGTGCAGATCATCAAAGACCTCGGGCTCAACCTGCAAGCGGGGTTTGGCCTGCTGGTGCTGTTCGTGCTGGTGCTCGACCAGATCTTCCCCGATCTCGAACGCAAGTCGGTATACTTTGTATTGACGCGCATGCCGTCGCGTCAGGGCTATCTTGCCGGCCGCTTTCTCGGCATCGCCGCGACGCTGGTCTTCTGTCACGTCGTTCTCGGCGGGTTTCTGTTGGCCTATCTGCGCGTCGGCTTCGGCCGCTGGTTTCCTGAGGTCCTCTTGGGCGCCCTGGTAATCTGGATGAAGCAGTGCGTACTCGCGGCGCTGGTGATTTTGCTCGCGGCGGCGGCCTCGAAGATCGTCGTGTTGTCGCTGGGCACCCTGCTCTACGTCGTCGGCCACCTGTTCGACGTCATGCGCCTCTGGACGGAACGGCAGGGCGGCGGCCTCGCGGCCATTGGCCTCGAACTGGTGGCGTTCGTCCTCCCGGACTTCTCGCTCTTCGAAACCCGGCTGCTGGTGGTGCACGAACTGCCGGTCAGCATCACCCCACTGGCAATGATCGCCGCGTATTCTTTTGTATTGATACTCGTCTATATCGGCCTGGGCGGGCGTCTGCTCGCCCGCCGCGACCTGTGATGGCGGGGAACGACGGTGTTCTGGCCCGGGCCGACACCCATGGGGGCGCGTTGCGACGCGCCGATAGGGGCGCGTTGCAACGCGCCCCTACAGGGGCCGGCGTCGGTCGGCATGCGGGGGACGGGCGGTGATCCGGCGGGTCCTCGTGGTCGTTCTGTTGTTGTCGCTGGCGTGCGCCACGCAATGGGTGTTCAAGGCGCGTTACGCCGATGCCGAGACGGTGGCCGATGAGGCCGACATCACCCGTCTTGCGCTGACCGCGGTGCCCACCCAGGTGCGCAACCTGATCGGCGACTATTTCTGGATGACCGCCGACGAGTACATGCACTTCGGCGGCTCGCGGCGCATGGGCGAGGGTTTTCTTGCCGGCACCTACGGCGGCAACACCGAGATCATCCCGTTGCTCGAGCTGGCGGTGCTGTTCAACCCTGGGTTCATCGACGCCCACATCATTCTCGCCGAGAACAAGGCCCTCTATCTCGACCGGTTTCGCGAGGGCATTGCCACCCTGCAACGCGGCATCACCGCGAACCGCGCGTCGCCACGCGTGCATGAGTTGTATGGCTCGGTGGCCTTCACCTACGCATTCATCGACAAGTATACCCGCGCAATCCCCCGCAACCCGGCGGCCGTGCTGAAATATCTCGACCGGGCGGTGGCCGCCTACGAGCGCGCCGGCCGCCCGCCGATCGAGCGGCCACCGCTCGCTCCACAGACATACCACGTATTGCGTTCGCGCATGTTCGTCGACCTGCATCGCCCCCAGGAAGCGCTTGCCGCCTGGCGGCAGAGCGGTCTCGATCTCGCGGGCTCCCCCGACCTGCTCGCCCGCTACCTGCGCCTCGTCGCCGCTGGTGCCGCGGTGCCGGCCAACCCCGAAGACCTGTTGCCACCGCCGGCGCCAGCGACCGCACACGCTGCCGGCAATGCCGGCGGGCCGGCCGCCACCTCGACAACGAACGCGAACTTGACTCCGGCAGGCACGGCTGCCACACCGACAATGACCGCGCATCACCCCGATGACGCTCCGATTGCATCACCTGCCCGCCCGGCGGCGTCGGCACCTCGCGCCCACCCCTCCCACGCACCCGGGGAAACCTGCCGTGATTGCGCGGGCCACGAGCACCACGACGACGGCGAAATTGCCGTGCCCGGCGAACCGCCGATCCTGTTGGCGACCGCGCGCAACCCACTGGTACAGCGGATCATGATGCGGGTCGTGCTCCTCGGCCTCGTCGGCATGGCGCTGTGGTGGCGCCGCCGCTGAGGGTTTCGCGTGAAACCGGAGGCCGGGTTCAGAGCTCGGCTTCGACCTCGGGCCCGAACGCCCGGCGCATGACCTCATCGGCGGTGGCCTCGAGATAGCGCTGCAGTTCCTGGTCGAGCCGTTGGTACAGCGGCCAGATCACACGGTCGCGCAGATCGACCGGAATCCGCGCCACGACGGTGTTGTGGCGTTGCCGTGGGTAGCGATACCCTTCGATGCCGTATTTCTTCAGTAAATACAAAAACATGCGCCGCGACCAGCGATTGCTGAAGGAAAACTGTGTCTCGGGCGGCAACGGCGGGGGTGGCGGCGGCGTTTTCGGCAGATCACGCGCCTTTTCGGCAATCGCTGCTTTCACGCGTTCCATGGCCAGACGTGCGGCTTCACGCTCGCCGTCGTGATTGGTGCCTTCGAACAACCGCTCGATCTTATGGAGCCGATCGATGAGTTCGTCGAGTTCGTCGAGCTTTCTCTTCATGGTCTCAGCGCATCGCCTTGGTCATGTCGAACAGTGGCAGGAACATCGACAGCGCGATGATCAGAACCACGCCGCCGAGCACCACGGTGATCGCCGGCTCGATCATGTTGATCATGACCGCAATTGCCTCGTCGACCTCGGTGTCGTAGTAGTCGCCGACCTTCTGAAACATCTTGTCGAGTTCGCCGGTCTGCTCGCCGACCTGCACCATCAGCGTGACCATCCTGGGAAACAGCCGGGGGTGGTGCGACATCGGGTCGGCGTAGTTGCCACCCTTGCGCACGTTGTCGAGCATCTCTTCGATGGCCTCACGCACGTAGACATTGGGAACGACTTCCTGCGTGATCTTGATCGCCCGCAACGCCGGCACGCCACTCTTGAGGAGCGACGCCAGCGTCTGCGCCATCCGGGCCACGAAGACCTTGCGCGACAGATTGCCCAGCACCGGCAGACGCAGTTGCAACCAGCAATACAATCGATTACCCATCGGCGTCTTGCCGACCACCCAGAGACCTACGATAAACACCAACGTCGAGGTCGGAATGAGGATGTAGTGGTCGCGGAAAAAGTCGGAAATCGCCATGACGAACTGGGTCGGGCCGGGCAGCATGTGTTCCTTGCCCTTGAACAATTGCATGAACGTGGGAAATACATACGTTATCAATACAAGAGTAACACCCAGGGCCGCCGTCATCAGCAGCGAGGGCAGGATCAATGCCCCCATGACCTTGCGCCGGGTCGCCTCTTGCTTTTCGGTGTAGAGCGCGTAGCGCCGGATGACCTCCTCGAGCATGCCGCCCTCTTCACCCGCGCGAATCAGGTTGATGAACAACCCCGAGAACACCGATGGGTGCTTGGCCAGGGACTCGGTAAAGGTCTTGCCGGCAACGATGTCTTTGTCGACCTCGTGCAGGATATTGGCCAGGCGCTGATTCTCGGTCTGATCGGCCAACGAGGCGATGCTGGCATGCAACGAACAGCCGGCCCCGATCAGCGTCGCCAGATTGAGAAAGAAGATCTTCAGTTCGTAGTTGCTGATCCAGGTGTATTGCGACAGGTCGATATTGAACCCGCTCGACACCTTGATCTCGAGCACGACCATGCCGTTGTCGACCAGGCGGGCGCTGATCTCGTCGCTGTCTTTGCCGTATTCCTTGCCGGTCACCACTTCACCGGCGGTATTGATGCCTCGATAGGCGAACCACGGCACGGTCAGATCTCCTCGCTCTTGGTCACGCGCAACACTTCATCGACCGAGGTGATTCCCTTCGACGCCTTGAGGATGGCGCTGGCGCGCAACACCCGCATGCCGCCCTTGATCGCCGCCGCGCGGATCTCGCCCGCCGCCGCCTTGGCCAGGATCATGCGCGCAATCTCATCGTTCTGCGTCATCAACTCGTGCACCGCCGTGCGCCCCTTGTAGCCGGTGTTGTGGCAACTCACGCAACCGCGGCCATGAAAGAACCCCAGATCGTCGGCGAAACCCATCTGCTTCAGTTGCAGATCCTGCCGTTGCACCTCGGTGATCGTGGTCGGTTGCCGGCAGATCGAGCAGACCCGCCGCACCAGCCGCTGCGCCACGGCCGCCAACAGCGTCGAGGCAATCAGATACGGCTCGACCTCGAGGTCGATGAGACGACCGACGGTCGACGGTGCATCATTTGTATGTAAGGTCGACAACACCAGGTGACCGGTCATTGCCGCCTCGACGGCAATCTGCGCCGTCTCGCTATCGCGGATCTCACCGATCATGATGACATTCGGATCTTGCCGCATCAGCGAGCGCAACGTGCGGGCAAAGGTCAGGCCGATGTCGCTGCGCACATGCACCTGGTTGACCCCGCGGATCTGCATTTCGACCGGATCTTCGACGGTGCTGATGTTGACCCGCGGCGAGATGATGAAGTTGATCGCCGCATAGAGCGTCGAGGTCTTGCCACTGCCGGTCGGCCCATTGAGCAGAATGATGCCGTTGGGTTGGCGCACCGCGTTCTCGAAGCGCTTGAGCAACTCGTCGTCGAACCCGACGTCTTTGAGCGATAGCGTCAGCGCGCTCTTGTCGAGCACGCGGATGACGATCTTTTCGCCCCAGATGCACGGCAGCGTGCTCACGCGCAGATCGACGTTCTTGTCGGTCAACTTGGCACGAATCGATCCGTCTTGCGGCAGGCGTTTTTCGGAGATGTCCATGTCGGCCATGATCTTCACGCGCGAAACGATCTCGGCCTGGTTGACCTTGGGCACGCGGACGATCTCTGACAATACACCGTCCATACGATAGCGGATGCGCAGGCCGTCTTCCTCGGGTTCGAGATGCACGTCGGAAGCGCGGTCCTGAATGGCCTGACGAATGATGTGACTGACGAAGTTGACGCTCGCCGCCTCGTCCATCGTGGTCAGATCGAAGGTCAATTGGCCACTGGCGAGATTGTCGATCGTCGGCTTCTTCTCTTGCGCCAGCGACTTGATGGTCTGGCTGATCTCTTCGGCGCCGTAGAACTTCTTGATCATCGACAGGAGCATCGATTCGGGCGCAATTGCCTCGACCACCTCGAGATTCGTTTGATACTGGATTTCATCGATGATGAAGGCATCGAGCGGATCGGCCATCGCCACCGTCAGTTGCTTGCCTTCCTGCGCAATCGGCAACAGGCAGTGGCGCCGCACGATCGTCTCGGGAATGAACTTCAGGATCTGCGGCGGAATCTGCACCTTGTCGAAATCGACATACGGCACCTGGAGCTGCTTGGCCAGCGATTCGGCGATCTGCACGTCGGTACAGAATTTCAACTCGACCAGCACCTTGCCCAGGCGCATGCCGAGTTCTTTCTGTTTTTCGAGGGCCTGGCCGATCTGCTCTTTGGTCAGAAGACCGGCGTCGACGAGGGCGTCACCGAGACGCTTGCGGATCATTTCTTGGCCGCCGGTTCTTGATCCCAGTGCCAGTAATAATGCCGCGCCAGGTGATACTGCGGGTTGATGCGGATCGCCTTGGCAAACTCGGCCAGCGACTCCTCGCGCATGCCCTTGTGGCGATAAGCCATGCCCAGCTTGAAGTGCAGGTCGGCGTAACCCTCGGGGTTCTGCGCAAGAAAGCCGGTCAACTGCCGGATGATCTCTTCGAGCAGGATCGGGTCGTCGAAGAAGTATTTCATCTCGTAGGGGAACGGCGCGCGGTCTTCGGGTTCGAGCAGCTCGATGACCTTCTTGTAGCATGCGACGGCGTTGGGCAACGCGCCCGATTTCTCGTGAACCTCGCCCAACAGAAAGTGCGCATCGCGGTATTTCGGATTCTTGGTCACTGCCATTTGCAGATTGGTGCGCGCGTCAGGATACCGCCCGGTCGCGAAATACACCCGCGCCAGCCAGTAGTAGACATCGGGCCAGTCGGGCTTCTGCCGCATCGCCTCGTTGAATGCCCGTTCGGCATCTTCGCCCTGACCCATGGCCAGATGGCAGCGCCCGGCATTGATCATGGCCGCCGTGTCGGACGGCGCGAGGGCAAGCATGCGCTGAAACACGCCCAGGGCCGCATCGAAGTTGCCACGCTGCATCTCGGCCAGACCCATATCACGCATGAGCTGCGGATCCTGCGGGCGCGCGTTGAGCAGGTCAGCGCAACGCGCAATCACTTCGTCGAGCAGTTCACGACTGAAATACGAATGTTCTTGAGTGGGCATGCGCCCATGATACAGGTTGCGACGCCGCCAGTTCAACAACAGCCGTGCACCGCGCGAAACTCGCCCACAGCCACACATTCATGCGATCTACACACGACATGCGGGTGGGCGGTTGCACACCATGTCCGCCAAGAAACGGGCCGACAACGAAAAACTCCCTGCCGCAAAGACAGGGAGTCGACTGCGCAGAAACCGGTTGAAATCAGACCCTGAACACCACCCATGACGACGACGGATCGGTGCCGGCGGCATCGAGCGCCGCATACACCCGCCACTCGTGCGTAGCGTTCTTGCCGTTGTAGGTCGGCTGGGCATCGGCCGGCAGGCGCATGACCGTGTCCCATTGATACTTCTGGCCTTTGGCCATCGTCGTGCCCGGCGCCACATCGATGATCAGCTCGAACGTGGTCGCCGTCTCGGTATGTTCATGTTGGTTGGTCGCCATTGAGGTCGCCGGCTGGCCTGGCTGATTCTGGTGCGGCCGATCTTTGAAACGAATCGTCTCGTGCCCCTCGACCTTGACATACACTTTCTGCATCTTCAGGTCGGCATCGGGAGCAACCGCCTCGATGTGCACCGGGAACCCACCATCAGCGGTCCGCGACCCCACCTGCACCTCGATTTTCGCCGCCCCACCCGTCACATAGTTGACCGCCGACTTGATCGCATCCATGAAACCCATGCTGTTCCTCCTCGTCGCAACGTTGAATCGGTCGTTTCAGCGACCCCCACATGCCCACGAAAGTGACCCCACCAGGCCAGTATATGGGAAGGCCCGCCCGCCGACAAGCACGACCCGGGCAGATCGCCAACCGCCCGCCCACGACGGGCGCAGTGGGCGTTTGCCGCCACGGACGGCGGTCCCAAACGAAGTTTGGGACAGTGCAAACGACCCGCCCGCCCACGACGGGGGTAGTGGGCGCAAAGTCCGCGGTCAGGCGGTGAAACCGCGCACCGTGGCCTCATCGAGATGCTCGATGACATCGACCACGAGCTGCACGCACGCCTCGAAATCAGACAGGCGCATCAAGCCCAGGTGGCTGTGGGCATAACGAACGGGCACCCCGACGACCAGCGTCGGCACCCCGAGATTGAACAGGTGGATCTGGCCGGCATCGGTGCCGCCCGAATCGCGCACCGCCACCTGGTGCGGCACCTTCTTGATCAGCGCGCGTTGCCGGAAAAACTCGAACAAGCGCGGATTGGTGACCATGGTCGGATCGAAGGCGCGCAACTGCGGCCCCTTGCCCATCACGCACTGCGGGAACTCGGCGCAGCCAGGCAGGTCGTCGGCGGGCGGCGCCTCGAGCACGATCGCGACATCGGGTTTCGCCATGGCGACCGCCGTGCGCGCGCCGCGGATCCCCACCTCTTCTTGCGTCGTGCCGCAGGCGAGCACGCGGTTGGGGTGCTTCCCGAGCCTTTGCATGGCGGCGATCATCATGGCCACGCCGGCGCGGTCGTCAAATGCTTTACAACATATT
>CAZADH010000085.1:0-1687 GCA_964483805.1 uncultured bacterium | reverse complement strand
ATATTACATCAGGGTCGGTCATCGTCTCGAACTCGACGCGCGGCAGGATCGCCTGCCCCTCGCGGATGCCCATCGCGCGGGCGGCCGCCGCGTCCCGTGCGCCGACGTCGATCACCATGTCTTTGAGCTGCATCAGCTTCTCGCGCTCGGCGGCACCCAGGTGGTGCGGCGGATTCGCGCCGATGACGCCATGCACATCGCCCTTGTCGGCCTTGATCACCACACGCTGCGTCGGCAACACGTGCGACCACCAGCCGCCCAAAGCCACCATCTTGACCAGCCCAGCCGGCGTGATGCCCTTGACCATGAACGCCACTTCGTCCATGTGCCCGGCCAGCATGATGCGCGGGCCCCGGGCGGCGCCGACCTTCTCGACCATGATGCTGCCCAGATTGTCGTGGCTGATCGGCCCGAACGGCTTGAAGTGCCGCCCGACGATCTTCGCCACCGGATGCTCGAACCCCGGTGCGCCCGGAGCCATGGTCAATTCGCGCAGCAGTTCGAGAGAATCGTTGTTCTTGCGGGTTTTCGCCATGATCTGTGGTCTCCTTGATGTTGGTGCAGCCTGCGACAGGACTGCCATATTTTGTATGTAATTACCATCATTTCTTGCGGGATCGGTCGACGTTCGGCGACGCCCGACCACAACTCCCGACATCTGCGATTGTATACGAAAAGGGCGGCGCGGGCCATCATCATTGCCATCGTTGCCATGGGTGCCTGCCTGAGGCATACTCTTTCCTGCCGTTCGACCAATTTCCCCGCAGGAGGCCACTCGTGATGCTGGCACCGAACATCGGCCCGGGAATCTCATCGTGACACTTCGTGTATTGCTGTCTTGGGGAGCACTGGTTCTGGTCTGCCTCTGCAGTGGCTGCGGGAGCCGGGCACCGGTGCGGGTTCTCTTCATCGGCAACAGCTACGTCTATGTCAACGACCTGCCCAGGATGTTCGCGGGTCTTGCCGAGGCCGGTGGACACCCGGTCGAAACCGGTATGCTCGTCAACGGCGGCTGGACCCTGGCGGCCCACGCCGGGAGCGAACGCACCCGCGGGACGATCGGCACCAACACATGGGATTACGTTGTATTGCAGGAGCAAAGTCAGACCCCCGCCTTCGAGCAACCGCGAACGATGATGATGTTTCCGGCCGCCCGGCAACTCGCCCGCATGATTCGCACCGGCGGCGCGACACCCCTGTTCTTTTTGACCTGGGGCCATCGCGACGGCGCCGGCCAATATGGGATTCCCGACTACACGACGATGCAAACCGAGATCACGCGCGGCTACACCACCATCGCCGACGAACTGACGGTTCCGCTCGCGCCCGTGGGCGTCGCCTGGGCCCAGGTGCGTCGCCGGCACCCCAACATTGCGCTGTGGCAGGACGACGGCAGCCATCCGAGTCCTGACGGCACCTACCTGGCCGCCTGCGTCTTCTACGCGACGGTGTTCGCCACGAGTCCGGTCGGCCTGGGGTTCACGGCCGACCGCCCCACCGAGACGGCGCGCCAACTGCAGACTGTCGCTGCCGAGGCAGTGTTAACCGAGCCTGGACGCTGGCGCGTGGGCCAGCGGCAAAACCCAACCGCAAGATAACCCTCTGCTCGGCTGCGGGCGCCGAGAACCCGGGCCGACCTCGCACGAATCCGCGTCAACTCCTGCGTCGCAGCGTGTCGATCTCGGCC
>CAZADH010000084.1:14902-20941 GCA_964483805.1 uncultured bacterium | reverse complement strand
AGACCACCGACCTGGGCGGCAAAGATCTCTTGATGGTGCTGCCCGATCCGCAGGCCACGCAGTCGTCGCGGCTTTTCCTGATCGGCCGCGATGGCGGCGATCTCGCGACAACCCTGGCGCTGCAGATGACCATGCACATCGACGACAAGGTGATGACCGGCGTCGACCTGTCGACGACGCTCCCGTTCAACCTGGCCGACAACTGGGCGTTCATCGCCGGCGGTGTCGACACCTTCCCGACCAACATGCCGATGCACAGCAAGGAAGAGAGCATTCCCGGCGGATCGCTGCGGGCGTGGCGCCTGGCGACCATGGCCGGCCGCGCGCCCTACGTGCACTTTCCCGCGTTCCATAAGCAGTTGTCGGCACCTGTACCGATCGACACGTTCATCAACACGCTGCGCGGGATGAGCACGCCGCCGGCGATCGTCGACGCCAATGCGCCGGCCCCCGGGGCGGTTCCGGCGGGCGCTGATGCCGGCACCAATCCTGACGAACCACCCCATCTGGACCTCAGCCAGGGACCCACCGTCGGCGGCACCTCGCCGACGGCAACCGGTGCCGGAGCCGGCGCTGGCTCAGGTTCCGGCACCGGCCCGGCCAACCCGCTCGACAGCGCCACCGTCCCAGGAAACTGATTTATGTTGTATTTACATAACCGCGGCCATCGCGTGCCGCCACCGATCGATCAATGGGGAGGAAACCGATGACCCACCGCACCCTGGCCGGGATCATCCTGCTTGGCTTCGTGTTGTTGCTCGTGGCGGCACCCCAGGTTTCGGCGCTTACGCCGAGTGCCGAGGTCAACCAGAAGTGCATGGCCAATCTCGAGAAACTATCGGCAACGTTGAAAAAGTATCTGGCCGAGGGCGGGCGCGCCGAACTCCCCGAGTATCTCAACATGAAGGAGATTGCGCGCATCCTCGGTGCCAAGTATCTGTCCCAGCCCCCGCAAGGTATCGTGCACGACTGCTCATACTTCCTGATGTTCAAGAACGCCAATGCCTTCGACTTCTGTTGCAACGTGCACGGCTGTCTGCGCGGCGACGACAAGATCTCGATCCGCTATTACGAATACGGGTTCACGCCACAGATCAACAGCCGCTGGAAGCAGAACTCAAAATACAATGAACATATCGAGTATTTACGCCGCTGGAGCGTGTATTCCCCTACGGTGGTCGAGCGGCTCAAGTTCAACTACGGCAACAACCCGAGCACGACGATAGTCATCGTGATCTTCGGCCTGATCGTACTGTGGTTTCTCTATCGGTCGTATCTGGCCTGAGCCCGGGCACGCCGTTCGCTTTCTCCGCCAACGACGACGCCGGTCACCGCCCCCAGGCGGTGACCGGCGTCGGATTTTGCCGCGGCGTCGGCGACGCCGCGAATCAGGAAGAAATCAGCGGATGGGCAGACGCAACCGCGTCGCCGAGTTGATGCTGGCGAGGGCACGGTCGACCCAGTAACCCGAGAAGCCCAGCCGCCTGGCTTTGAGCACGTTCAACAGCGCCCGGCCGCGCTCACCCTGCTGCAACCAGGCCATGGCCAGCACATAGTATGACCAGCCGTTCTTGATCGATTTGCCTTCGAGCATGGCGATGGTCTGCTGCGGTTGGTGCAAGGCGTTGTGAATGGCAGCCATATCGACGACCACGTATTCATTGGTCGGATTCAGGGTGAACGCCAGTTCGAGGCTCGACATGGCATCGACCAACTGCCCCTGGCCCGAGAGGACCATACCCAGAACGTGGTGGGCGTCGGCCGAGGTAGGCGCCATGGCAACCGCCTGCTGAGCCAGCGCCGTTGCGCGCATGGTTTCATCGCGGGTCGCCTCACCCAACAATGACAGATGGAAATAGATGCGGCCCAGCATCAGATAGCCGTCGAGGATCTTGGGCTCGAGGCGGATCGCCTCTTCGTAGCGCTGCCAGGCCAGGCGCAGGAGTTGGGCATTGCCAGTGCGAATGCCTTCCTGGACCAGCCACTGCGGTGAACAGGCCGAGATCGGCCCCGGTTCGACCGGAAGAGCCACGGCAGTCGCGGCCCCGCCAAACAGGGCGACACCCACGAACAACAGCGAAACAACCACCCAACGACGCACACACATGACGGACAACCTCCGCAGGTGAACTGAAATCTGAACCGGGCCCGGAACGGCAACCCAAGCGATGAACGGCACGGGCCAAGCCATTCGGTACTATATCACACCGCATGCATCGGTACCCTTTATTTTGGTGACGGCGCGTGTTAGTCTTTCTCCAGTTGGAAACCGACCCCGACACCACATGAGCACAAACAACCGACATAACCCGAACGAGACGGCGGCCACTCCCGGTGACGCGGCGGTCGAACCACGTCGTCCGATCACCTGGCGGCAGTTCTTCGGCTGGGTAAGTATTTACGTTATATTCGTAGTCATTCCCTTGATCGCGATCGCGATGGGCTCCCAGACCTATCTCGACACCATTTATCGCGATCAGATCACGGAACTGGTGCAGCATCAGCAGCGGCGCCTGGTTTCGCTGCGGCGCAAGGTCGGCGGCCAACGCTCGCTCTCCCACATGCTCAGCGTTTTCTCCGACCAGTTGCGCCGCGAAATCGACAACTCACGCTGGGTTCAAGACCGGGTGCGCAAGCTGGCCGAGGATCTCCCTCCTGGTTCGCAGTTGCTGATCTGGAACGACTCCGGTCACACCGTCGACTTAGGGGGGGCCATCCCACAGGAAGAGTGGACCAAGACCCTGGCGGTGCTGATCCGTGCCTGGCAAGCGTCGGCGTCGGTCACTCTCCTCGATGATCCCGACGCCCAGCGTAGTTTCATCGAGTCGCACAAGGCTCAGATCGATACGGTATCGAAAGACCTCGGCACCGACTTCCCCTTGACCCGTTTTCTCAATCAACCGGGAGTGCTGTTGTCGCAACACACGTCGACCCAGCGCAATCTCCTCACCTGGGTCAAGGTGGTGCGCGACCAGATTGTCATCGGCGGCATGCTTGCGGTCATCCCCAGTCGTGACATGTCAGAAACATTGGGCCTCAAGAGCATTCTTCTGGGCGAGACCAACATGTCGTCCGAGTTCGTTCTCGGCTTCGCCGACCTCGAGGCCAGCCATACATCGTATATCTCTTTCAAAGATCTGAAACCCCTGGCCGACGATCTCGTGGCCGAGTATGCACGGACCCGCACGTCGCCGGTCAGTCGCAACGACTGGATGCTCGGCGCCATTCCGCTGTCTGACTTCTCGTCGGTACGCCTGTTCTGCATGAGCAAGACCCTGGCGCGGCGCCAGGAATACGAGCAAATGCAGCAAACCATGCAACTGGTGCTGGCGGCGCTACTCACTGTCGGCCTGTTCGTCTGCGTTTCGATGGCCCGTCGCCAGGCGCGCTCCGGCATCCTCATCCGCACCCGGGTGGTCGGTCTCTTCGTTCTGGCCACCTTCCTACCGCTGGCCCTGCTGGCCGTGTCGGCCCTGCACCTGACGCAGGACCGCACCCGCGTCCTGACCCAGAATCACCACATGGAGCTGCTCGACGGCATCCACCAACTCGACGAAGGTTTCCCCGAGTCGATCCGCAATCAACAGGTCATGCTGCGCGGACTCTATCGCAAGTTCCGCAACAAACTCGACACCCCATCGGCCTGGGAAGAACTGGCCAGCAGCCCGATCGGCCTCGGCCGCATCGACGCCCTCTATGTTGTCGATATCCAGGGTCACTGTTTCTTCGAACGAACCCGCTCAGGGTCTCACGTCACCGACCTGCGCGCCATGCTCGAACGCCTCGGTCGCGTGGCCCTGCGCCAGGAAATGCCCGAACTCGATCCCGACCGCAAGACCCGCAAATCGGGCGCCTCGGACGACTCCTTCCTCGTCGCCACCCTCCTGGGCAAGCAGGGCAACCTGCAACGTCTGAGCACGTCCGATGCGGCCACCGACGGCTATCTCTATTACGATCTGTTCGGACGCGGTCTCGCCACCACCCCGGTCGCCCTCATCGCGTTCAGTCGCAAAGACCACCTCGAGAAGCTCTATCTACAAGAAGCGATTGTGGCACGCGGGCGCGGCGCCGCCCAGTATCAACTGTTCGCCATCGATCGCGAGAATCCGACCGAAACTCTGCCCACCCTGCCGGTGACCTTCAAGGCGGCGCTGCTGCCCATGGTTTCTCTGGCCCACGCCATGGATTCCCTGCCGCCCGAACGCATCAGCAATGGCGAGCAGAGCCACCTGGTCAGCATGGTCCGCGGCAAGTATCTCGAGAACTATTTCCTCGGCGCCTTCATTCCGTGGCAGACGATGTTCCACTCGATCCAGACCATCTACATGGTGGTCATCGCCCTGCTTGTATTTACATTGGCTGCCGTGGTGACCCTGGCCGTCGCGTTGTCGCGATCGGTCATCAATCCGATCACCGAGATCGTCGACGGCACCAAGCGAGTGGCCGGCGGCGACCTGAACCACCAGTTGCCGGTCACGGAACGTGACGAGATCGGCCATCTGGCCGAGGCGTTCAACGACATGTCGAAGCGTCTCAAGAACCGGCTCTACGAAATGACCACGTTGTATCAGATCTCGCAGACCGCTTCAATTTCCGCCAATCCGCGCGAGGTCTTCGACATGACCGCAGGGTATCTGACCGCCCATCTGGGGGCGAGCCGAGCCGGCGTGGCCTGGGTCCGCGAAGAAGAGGGCAAAGACGCGAACATCTACCTGCCCGATGAACAAAAAGAAGAGGCGATCGCCCATCTGACCGCGCTGATCGAGCGGGGTTTCGCCGAGAAAGAGATCGTCATCGCCCCCCCCGAGGGCCTGTATCCGCACACCCTGATCATGCCCATGTGCTACGAAGACCACAACTTCGGCGCCATCTACTGGACCTTCCCCAACAACTGGCCGGGCATCACCGCCGACGAAACGAGTTTCATCGACACCCTGCGCCATCAGCTTTCGATGTACATCGAGAAGAGCCGTCTGTTCGAGCAGGCTATCAGCGACGGCTTGACGCGCCTCTACGTGCGCCGCTTCTTCCTGGTCAACCTCGAAAAGGAGATCGCCCGCAGTTGCCGGTACAGTGTCGAGATGTCGCTGTTGATGATGGACATCGACCACTTCAAGAAGTTCAACGACAACTATGGGCACCAGGCCGGCGACATGGTTCTGCGCGAGACGGCGCAACGCATCATGGACAGCGTCCGCAACGTCGACATCCCGGGGCGCTACGGCGGCGAAGAACTGGCGCTGATCCTGCCGCAGACGCCATTGAGCCAGGCCGTGTTGGTTGCCGAGCGCATCCGCAACAGCATTGCCAGCACCGATTATCCGTACGAGCAGCACCGGCTCAAGGTCACGGTGAGCATCGGGGTCACCTCGTTGGTCGGCCGCAGCAAGGTCACCCTCGAGGCGTTCATCGCCGAGGCCGATGCGGCCCTGTACGAGGCCAAGCACGGTGGTCGCAACCGCGTCATCGTCGCCCAGATTGCCCAGCGACTCGCCGCAGGCGAGAGCCTCGAGGCGGCAACCGCGGCCATCGCGGCAACCCCGCCGGCAACCAACCAAGCCCCGGCCGAAGGCGAAAAAAAGCCGTCCTGATCAGGCCTTGATGTCGAGCTTCGAACCGCGGTTGAGGTCCTCGGCCTTGTGTCGGGTGTCTTCGGTTTTCTCGTCTTTGTCGTCGGCCGATTGAGCCTGCTGACGGGCACCTGAAGGGTTCTGCTCGGACGACTGCTTTTTCTCGGCCTCTTCGTCCTCTTTGCGCACCACCTTGCCTTCGGTATGGTCGGTGCCCTTGACCGTCTCGAACTTTTCTTGGCCCTTCTGGACCTGCTGTGCCGCAAACTGGCCCTGACCCGCATCGTGAGTTTTCTGGTTCTCACGCAACCGGGTGGACTCCTGATTGCTCACCACCGGGGTCTTCACATCGATCGGGCGCAATGCCATGGTGGACCCTCCTACTCTTTAATCTATGCACTACCCCGCCCGGCGTCCAGATTTATCGCACCGATTTCGCATGCTCGCGAAAAACAGGCAATCGACCGAA
>CAZADH010000084.1:0-14892 GCA_964483805.1 uncultured bacterium | reverse complement strand
GGATACTGCACATCGCAACAAAGACGCTCGAGGAGGCCGGCCACCGATGGTCGCACGCACTGCAATCGCAGTTCTGGCGCTGTTTCTGGCGCTCGCCGGCCCGGCTCCGGTGCACGCCGATGCCGTCGAAGAGGCCGCCATCCTGAATCACCGCGGTGTCCTGCTCGCTCAGCAGGGTCAGGCCTCCGAGTCGTTGCGATGCCTCGACCGGGCCCATGCACTCGATCCAGCGAACGACCGGATCCTGACCAACTTTGCGCTCACCCTCAACAATCTCGGAGTCCGGCAGTTCACGGCCAAGGAGTTCGCGCCGGCCGTCCGTACCCTGTCCCGCGCCGCCCAGTTGCTACCCGAACAAGTCGACATCCGCCTCAACTTGTTGGGGGCCCAACTCGCGATCGGGGATGCCCATGCGGCCGCCACCACTTTGCGGATTCTCACGGCGTTGCGCCCCCGCGATGAGCGGATCCGCCTGGCCGCCGCACGCGCCTATACGCAACTGGGCTCCTACGATGATGCGCGCCTGGCCCTCGAGGCGGTCCTCGAGGACGATCCCCGCCAACCCCGGGCCTTGTGGATGCTGGCCCGCCTGCACAACGACCACGGTCGCCTGCACGAGTCGCGGCGAACACTCGAGCACCTCATCGAGGTCGAACCGGGGCATGAGCGTGCCCGCGGCTTGCTCGAGAAGGTGGCGCGCGAGGAGCGACTCATCGATGCCGGCGAACGCGACACCAGCGCCCACTTCGCCATCTACTCCGAAATCGACCTCGAATCGGGCTGGGGCTGCCGCCTCAGCGACATCCTCGAAGACGCCTGGCGTCAGGTGGGCGACAGTTTCAACTTCTATCCGGAAGGCCGGGCGCAGGTGATCGTCTATTCGCTCGCCGGCTTCCGTGAGGCCAACGCCCTGCCCACGTGGGCCGCCGGTCTCTACGACGGTAAGATCCGTCTGCCAGTCACCACCGCGATGCGCACCCGCGCCGACCTCTTGCAAGCCACCGTGCGCCACGAATACACGCACCACGTGGTGCAGCAACTCGCGGCCGGGCGGTGCCCGGCATGGCTCAACGAAGGCCTGGCCCAGATGGCCGAAGGCATCCGCCTCACCGATCAACGCGAACTGCGCGCCATACCTCCGGCAGCCGACCTGCTGTCGCGGCTGGAATACACTGTATTGCGCAACGACAGTCGCGAAGAGACCTCACGCAACTACGCGTGGGCCTTGGCTGCCACCCGCACGCTCCACGAGCGCATCGGCATGACCGGCCTGCAACGGTTGTTGCGTTTGCTGGCGCAGCAGATTCCCTTCGATGCCGCGCTCGGTCGGGTTGCCGGTTGCGACGCCGCGACATTGCTCGTCGAAGCCCAGCGTTTTGCCGACGGCGCCTGAGCCCAACGCCAACCCGCCCCGGGATCACCGCGACCTCTCTCACTTGCCGGTCATGAATTCACCGATCCACGCCGATAATACGAACAGCCAAAGTGTTCTCACTTCGGCGGGTGAAATCATGACCTTTAAAGATTCGCTGCGACAACTCGTCTTACTGCTGCTGATCGGGCAGGTGTTCCTGCTCGGTGCTCAGTGGCTGCCAGTCCCGTCGGGACCCGGTCCGTCGGGACCCGGTCCGTCGGGACCCCCTTCTGCCGCCGGTCGCACCGACACGCCGATCGCAACGGCAACCCGCGCGACGCCGGCGGCCGCCCGCAACTACGCGATGCGTCCCACGGTACGGCCCGCACCGGCAACCACAGAGTCTGGCCCAAAACCTGCGCCGGTTTATCTGCTCGGCCTGCAAGAAGAACCCGGCCAGCCGTACGACAGTATCCACATGGATTTCTCAGGCCCGGTCAAGATGCAACTGCAGAACACCTCGACCGAGCGCTTCGTCCGCTTTCGCATCGAGCCCCCGTTGGCGATGATCCACGGCGACATCGTGCGCGACCTCAAGCGGGTGTTCGAACGGTTCAGCTACTTCCGCAGTCCGCAATACTCAGAGATCCTCATTTTTGGCCGCGGTTTTCTGGGCACGCCGTCGGTCACCACCTCACCCACCGGCCTGCCGCGCCTGACGATTCCGTTCAAGAATGAACGGTTGCGGCCATTTGTTCTTGGCGAAGGTACACGATTGCGCTCGGGCCTGTGGTATCATCGGGACCGTCCGGTGACCGCCAAGGGGCCGACCGATGTCTCGATCGTCCGATTTGACCCGCGTCACCGGGGGTTGTATCTCATACCCGTGCAAGCAAACGAAGGCATCTGTCAACGAGAACGGTTATCGTCCATGGCCCGCCGCTACAACGCCGTCGCCGGCATCAACGCTGCCTATTTCAACCCCGGTCTGGGTGACCCGATCGGCACGTTGATCATCAACCGGCGTCTGATCAGTTCGCCGGTCTACAACCGCTCGGTGTTTGGTGTGACCCGCGAAGGCCGGGTGTTGTTCGGCAATCCCGATTTCACCGGCACGTTGCGGGCGGGCGGTAACACGCTGCCGATCGACGGCGTCAATCAACCGCGCGGTGGCGACAAACTCGTGGTGTTCACCAGCGAATACGCACACTCGACCGGCACCAGCGGCGACGGGCGCGAACTGATCGTCATCCAGGGCCGCGTCGTCGGGATAGCGGTGCGCGACGCCAAGATCCCGCCCGATGGCGTGGTCATTTCCGCCGGTGGCAAGACCGCCGACAAACTGCGCACCGTTCGGCTCGGCGACCAGGTCGACCTCAGTTACCAGGTCAGCCCACCCTGGGATGCCATCGAACACGCGGTTTGTGCCGGCCCCCGCCTCATCCGCGACGGCGCCGTCGCCATCAATGGCCGCGAGGAACGTTTCGACGCTTCGATCGTCGCCGGCCGTCACCCGCGTTCGGCGATCGCCGAAACCGACGCCGGCGAGGTCCTGTTGGTGGTCGTCGACGGGCGCACGGCGCGCAATCCCGGCATGACCCTGGCGGAACTGGCTCTCTATTTGCGCCGCCTTGGCGCCGTCCAGGCCATGAACCTCGATGGTGGCGGGTCCTCTGAATTGATGGTGGGCAACCGTTGGGTCAACCGCCCATCCGACGGCGCCGAGCGCCCGATCTCGAACGCCATCCTCATCACCACCACGCCATGATCCACTTCTGCCACACCGGCCAACATGCCCAGCGAGTCATACTTCTTATTGCTTTCGTGTTGATGTCGTATTGCTCCGCCGTCGCCGCCCCCCGTGACGAAATCATGCCGATCCGCGAAATCAAGGCCGGCATGAAGGGTCTGGGCAAGACCGTCATCCGCGGGCATTCCATCGAGACCTTCAATGTCGAGGTCCTCGGCATTCTCTCGAACAACAAGATCAACGAAAACATGGTGGTCACCGGCAACTCGATCCTCGTTCGCGTGTCGGGCAAGATCATCGACGAATCGGGCGGCATCGCCGCAGGCATGAGCGGCAGCCCGGTGTACGTAAACGGCCGCATCATCGGCGGTTTGTCGTCCGGTTGGGTCATGACCGATCACACCGTCGGCATGGTCACCCCGATCGAAGAGATGATGGAGATCTGGAACTACCCGCAAACCTCGGCTCTGCCGGCGAAACGCGGCGAAGCCCTGGTCTGGCGCCCCACCGGCCCGATGCTGCCGCTTCCCGACGGCACCCCCGTCACCCGCATCGTCGAGACCGACGATCCGGTGTTGCTGAGGCGGTTGCCAATACGTAATATTACCGTGTTCCGGCGGTGCGGCTCCCCCATCATCGTGCAAGGCCTGAGCGAAAATGCCCATGCCCTGCTGCGACGACGGCTGCACGCACCGCAGCTCCAGGGCGTCCAGGCGCCAACGGCAGTGCAGACACCCACGCTGGCACCAACATCGCTGCCCACACCGGCGCCGGTCACCTCGACGGTGGCCCCGCCCCCCACCACCGCGAACCCGACGACCCAACTCGAGCCCGGCTCGGCGATCGGCATCCAGTTGGCCCGGGGCGACATCAACGTCACCACGCTGGGCACCTTGACCTTCCGCGACAACAAGCGGGTGCTCGGCCTGGCCCATCCGTTCTTGAAGAAGGGCCGCGTCACCTATTTTTTGACCGGCGCCGAGATTCACCACTCGTTCAGCAGCCTGCAGATGCCGTTTAAAGTGGGCGCACCCACCGATCTGGTTGGGTGTATCCTGCAAGACCGCGAAAAGGGCGTGGCCGGCGAACTGGGCCGCTTCCCGCCGGCGCTGCCGGTCAAGCTCGAGGTAGCCGACCTCGACCTGGGCAAATCGAAGGTGCTCAACTATCAGGTGGTGCGCGACCCCGACCTGATGGCCAGCGTCATCGAATCAACGATGTTGCAGGCGATCGAAAGCGTGATCGATCGCAACGGCGAAGGCACGGCCACGCTCAACATGGTGCTCGGGTGTGCCGGGCGCGACAGCAAGAGCGCCACGCTGCGGCGCAACAACCTGATCGTGAGCAAGTCCGACATCACCACTTCCGTGATCGGGCAGGTTCTCGACAACATCGGCCTCGTTCTCGACAACGAGATCGAAGACGCAGTTCCGACCGAGCTGTCGCTCAACATCGCCATCGAAAAGAAGCGGCGCACCGCGACCATCGAAAAGGTCGAGGTTAAAGACTCGGCGGTGACTCCGGGTGGTTTGCTCGAAGTCTGGATCACCCTGCGTCCCTTCCGCGAAGCCCCGATCATCAAGAAGGCGAAAATCACCGTGCCGCAAGACATCGGCAGAGAGAGCCTGCGCCTGCTGGTCTACGGCCGCGGCAACCTCGACGACGAAGAGAGCGCCGGCAGCACCGCGGCACCGGCCACGTCGGGCACCGGTACCACCGGCGGCGCCTCGGGCAGCGGCAGCGGCTCAGCCAAAGACCGCGCCAAGACCGACAAGGGTTCCGACACCACCGTCGAGGAACGGGCGAGCCTGTCGCAGGTGTTGTCGGCGGCTTCGACGGCCCCGGCGAACTCCGACATCATTCTGCAATTCCGCCAGGACGGCGAAGACGACCTGCACGGCAAGAGCGGCGCCAAGAACACCCAGGTGCTGCCGACGCCCTACTTCATTCTCGGCAACATTGAAAACACCATCAGCCTGAGCGAGGACTGAGCGGCCGCCCGCACCAGGCCCACCACTCAACGAACGGAAACCAGCGCATGTTCATCATCGAGTTCATCGAAGGGGTCGGCAACCTGACCATTCTGTGGTTGCAGACCCTGTACTGGACGTTGCGCGGCATCAAGGAAGGCCGTTTCGGCCTGCGCAACCTGATCGACCAGATGTCGCGCATCGGCGTCGACTCACTGCCGATGGTGGCCATCACCGGGTTCTCGACGGGCGCCGTGCTCGTCGTGCAGATCGGCTACCAGTTCACGCAGTTCGGCGCCCAACAATACGTCGGCGGCGTCGTCAGTCTGGCCATGGCCCGCGAACTCGCGCCGATCCTGACCGCCATCGTCGTGGCCGGCCGCGTCGGTTCATCGATTGCCGCCGAGCTTGGCACGATGAAGGTCACCGAGCAGATCGATGCGCTCGAGACCATGGCGACCAATCCGGTCGACTACCTGGTGGTGCCGCGTTTCTGGGCCTGCACGGTGATGCTCGGCATCCTGACCATTTTCACCAACGTCGTCGGCATGTGCGGCGGCTCGGTGGTCGCGGTCAACCAGATCGGCCTGACCGTCGTCACCTTCAAGAACTCGATTCTGTCGAACCTCAAGATCGAAGACCTGCTCGGCGGGTTGTTCAAGGCCGTGGTCTTCGGCGCCATCATCGGCGTGGTCGGCTGCTACCGCGGTTTCACCACCGAGGGCGGCGCCGAAGGCGTCGGCAAGAGCACAACCGGGGCCGTGGTGTTGTCGATCATGCTCATCCTCGCCGCGAACTACTTCTTGACCGTGGCTATTTACAACTTCAATACAAATGTCCTGCACTGACCGACCATGATCATCATCAACGATCTGTGCAAGAGCTTTGGCAGCAAACAGGTGCTCGATGGCATCAACCTGAAGATCTACGACGGCGAGTCGCTGGTCATTCTTGGCCCGTCCGGTTGCGGCAAGAGCGTGCTGCTCAAGCACATCATCGGCCTGTTGCGCCCCGACCGCGGCCAGGTGCTGATCGACGGTGAAGACGTCACCCGTTACGACGTCGTCCAGATGGATGCCCTGCGCATGCGCATGGGCATGTTGTTCCAGTCGGCGGCGCTGTTCGATTCACTGACCGTCGCCGAAAATGTCGCCTTCGGGTTGCGCCGCCACACCAAACTGTCGAACCTCGCCATCGAGCACATCGTCGGCGAAAAACTCGAGATGGTCGGCCTGCCGGGCGTCGAGAATCTCATGCCGTCCGAGTTGTCGGGCGGCATGCGCAAGCGGGTCGGTCTGGCCCGGGCCATCGCCATGGAACCCGAGATCATTCTGTATGACGAACCGACGACCGGCCTGGACCCGATCATGACCGCGGCCATCGACGAACTGCACCTCAATCTCAAGAAGCGCCTCGGCATCACCTCGATCGTCGTCACCCACGACATGGGATCGGCGCGGCGCGTGGCCGACCGCATCGCCCTGCATTACCAGGGCCGCATCGTCGAAATCGGCCCCAAAGAAGAGTTTCTCGCCTCATCGAACCCGATCGTGCAACAGTTCATTCGCGGCGACGCGAAGGGACCGATGAGCCTCGTATGACCACCCACTCTTCGGTGCCATGGCACCGCCTGCCGATGATTGATACAGGGACCGTGTCCCCGCTTGCTGCCATGCCCGATAAAACCGCAAACCAGAAGAAACACCAACCGGGTCGGTTCCAGGTGACCGTCCCGAGGAGGCGCCAACCATGAATTCCAGCATCAAAGTCGGCATCATTTCGATCATCGGGTTTGCCCTGCTGGCGGTCATGGTCTTCTACATTGGCGATATCCACTTCAGCGAACGCGGCTATCGGTTGACCGTGACGTTCTACCAGGTGGCCGGTCTGACCGAGGGCGCCACCGTGAAACTGGCAGGCGTCACCGTCGGCAAGGTCGAGCGCATCGAGATTCGCGACGACATCGTCTACGTGCACACCTACATCAAAGACGCGGCCACCCGCATCCGCATTCGCTCGACCTTCACGATCGGCACCGCCGGTTTGATGGGCGAAAAGTTCGTCGAGATCATCCCGACCCGCGACCAGACCGCCCCGTATGTCCAAAAGAATACGATTGTCGCCGGCACCGATCCGACCCGCATGGAAGAGCTGTTCGAGCAGGGCAACGAACTGCTCAAGAAGCTCCAGGAACTGACGGCATCGGCCAAAGACGTCGTCGGCGATCCGGAGATCAAGCGGTCAACACAACGTATGTTCAAGAACGCCGAGGCCGCCTCGGAGAAGCTCACCGCCATCGTCGAATCGGTGCAGGCCAAGGCCGACAAGATCGTGGGCAACATCGACAGCATCATGGCCAAGGTCAATGACGAAATCGACATCAACCGCGAGAACCTGCGGGCCATCGTCGCCAACGTGAAAGATTTCTCGAAACGCATTGCCGACATCGGCAAGGAAAACCAGGCCACGCTCAAAGAGATGCTGAGCAATTTCGAAGAGATGAGTGCACGTCTCGACCGCATGGTTGCGGAACTCGAGAAAGACCATGTCATGACCGATCACCTCAAGGAAACCGTGGCATCGATCAAGGATGCCAGCAACAATGCCAAGGAGATCAGCGCCGAGGTCAAATCGATTGTCTTCGAGAAAGACATCAAGTCCAAGATCAAGGGCGCACTCGACGATGCCCACAAGATTGCCCAGGCGGTCGACAAGGTGTTCCTCAACATCAAGCAGACTCGCCTCGACTTCAAGTATCTGCTGCGCTATCACAAAGAAGACGAGATGTTCTTCTCCGACATGATGGTCGACATCTGGCCGTCCGACAACAGCTACTACCGGATTGGCGTCGAGGATATCGGCGGCGACCCGTTGTTCAACCTGATGCTCGCCAAAGACGCCAACAACCGCCTGGTCAAGCGCGCCGGCGTCATCAGCTCCAAGGTGGGCGTGGGCGTCGATTACAAGTGGGCCGAGGACATCACCTACAGCGTCGACGTGATCGACACCCGCAAGTCGCAAACCCGCTTCACCACAAGTTATGCGGTGCGGCCCGGCATGCAGTTCCAGTTGCGGGTCGACGATGTGACCGACAAGAAGAACCTCAACTTCGCCATCGAATACAAGTTCTGACCGTTCCAGGTCCGGTCCACGCGGGCCGGACTGGCATCCCTCTGGCTTTGATAGGAACAGTTCGCAACAACGGCCTCGCCGGTGAGTCCCGGCGGCTACTGGGTGGACCGAGGTGAAAACGTGACCCGCATGCAGTCGACCGGGTGCCGACCCCGGGTGCTGATGTTGCTGACCGGCGGCACCATCACCATGCACGCCGACAGCGACGGCCATCTCGCGCCCGGCCCCGACGCACAACAATTGATCAAACGTATTCCGGAGTTGTCGCAGATTGCCGACATCGAATGCATCTCTTTGGGCGATTTCGACAGTTCGAACCTGCAACCGGAATTCTGGAAGGAAGCGGCGCGGGCCATCTACGAACGGTATCAGGCATTCAACGGGTTCGTGTTGTCGCACGGCACCGACACCATGGTGTATACGGCTTCAGCGTTGTCGTTCTTCCTGCAGGAGTTGGGCAAACCGGTGGTGATCACGGGAGCGCAGATCCCGCTGAGTGAGATCGGTTCCGACGGGCGCGCCAACCTGGTCAATGCCGTGCGCGTGGCCACATCGGACCTGGCCGAGGTCTGCATCGTCTTCGGATCACAGGTCATTCGCGGCACGCGCGCCAAGAAGATCTCGGCCTTCGATCTGTCGGCCTTCACTTCGATCAATGCCGCGCCCCTGGCCACCATCGGGTTGACCATCCGCCTCGAGCCGCACTATCGCCGGCGGGCCCCGCAACGGCGACCACTGTTCCAACCGACGCTCTGCGCCGAGGTGGCACGCGTTCCCGTGTATCCCGGCATCCGCCCCGATCTCATCGCCTCACTGGCCGCATCCCACGCGGGCCTGGTCATCGAGGGGTACGGTGTCGGCAACCTCCCGTCGGCGGAGCGCTCGCTCATACCGCCGATCCGCGAAGCCGTCGCCCGCAATGTGCCGGTGGTCATCTGCACCCAGTGCGTCGTCGGTTCGACCGCCATGGAACTGTATCAGGTCGGGCAGGGCGCCCTCGACGCGGGTGCCATCCCGGCCATGGACATGACCCCGGAAACGACCCAGGTGAAGCTCATGTGGGCTCTGGGGCAAACGCGCGACCTCGAGACGGTCGAGTCGATCATGATGAAGAACTTCGTGGGCGAGATCCATGGCCACATGCCCTGATTGCCGCGCCGACAATCCGGGCGGCGCCGTCTGCTGCCAGACCTGCGGCGCGCAGTTGCTGCCGGTCGGCCTGCGCCGTCAGCCGCCGCTGGCGATCATCGCCTGCTTTGCCACGCCCGTGCTGCTCTTTCTCGCCGGCATCGCGGTGGCCGCCGACCTCGGCGCCCCCAATCCCTGGCTCGCCGGGCTGAGTTGGGGCATCTCGCTGGCCTGGGTCTACGTCATGGGCAATCTCGCCTACCTGGGCTTGATCCGCTGGTTCGACCAACCCTGGACCCCGCTGGCCGGCTTCGGCGCCGGCATGTATGCGTTGATCATCGTGCTGTTGGCCGACCCGGCCGCCACCGTCATCGAACTGCGTTTCGTCGGCCGCCTGGCGCTGCTGCGCACCGTCGCCCGCGAGTCGTTCATCTGGTGGGTCTGGTTGGGCATCACGATGGTTCCGATCGTCTTCGGTCTCGTGGTCGCCGCTCAGGCCACCCGTCCGCGCACCCTCGGCACCGTGGTGCCAATCGGGCTCGCGTTGGGCGTGTTGCTGGGCACCGCCGGTCTGACGCTGTCGGGCGGCTGGGGTTTCGCCCATCTAATTGCGGCCACCGAAGCGGCGAAGTTTGGCTTGACCGGTCCCGCCCTCACCCGCATCGATCGGGCCCTGGCCAGCCAGCCCGATCTCGTCGATGCCTGGCTGCTGCGCGCCCGCATCTACCGGGTGCTCGCGGTGATCGACGCCAGCGAGACCACCCACCTCACGCAAGCGCACGCCGCCAACGACAAGGCATTGGCGCTCGCCCCGTGGCGTCCCGATGTGCTGGTGTCGACGGCCGAGTCACTGAGCGACCGCCGGGAGTACGACCGCGCGCTCGGGCTCGTCGACAAAGCCCTCGCCCAGGTGCCCAACGATCACCGCATCCTCGGCATCAAGGCCCACATCGCGCTGCGGGCCGGACGCGACAACGCCGCCATCGACGCCTACAAGGCAGCGCTCGCCATCGATCCGCGCGACCCGCTCACGCTCAACAACCTCGCCTACACGCTGTTGCAGCTCGATCGCGACCCGGTTACCGCCCTGGCGCTCGCCCGCGACTCGGTGCGCCTGCTGCCGGGCCAGCACTTCAACCTCGACACCTTGGCCTGGGCGCTGGCGAAAAACGGCATGGATCAGGAAGCGTACGACACCATCAGCGCCGTCAAGGCGATGCGCCCCGGCTCGCCGGACATCCTGTTTCACCATGCGGTGATCGCCCACCGACTCGGCATCATCGCCGATCCGAGTCCGACGTTGCGCACGCTGCGCGAACACCCGACGATCCGCAACGACCCGGGTTTGCTCCGCGAGATCGATCAGGAACTGGCAACCCTGGCCCGCCCGCCGGCTTCAGGAACCCCGGGACGCCGGCAACTGGCAAACCATGATATTGCTTCGCGAACGACAACCGTCACCACGGCGACGGCCCCCACGACCTCATGGGGATCGGCGACCGCATCGTCGGCCACACCGGCTTCTTCATCGTCTCCGGCCACCACGCCCCCCAGCCTGCGAGGCACTGCCACCGCGGAGGTGCAACCGTGACCCTGCGTGCGCCCATGCTCCCGTGCCCGGTTCGTCGCCTGCTTCCCGCTGTGTTCCTGGTGGTGGCGGGGTTGCTGTTCCTGCCCGCCGCAGGTCATGCCATGCTCAATGTCGACGAGAGCTACCAGGGCATGTACAAGGGCACACCGCAGTTCGACAAGATCCTGCTCGAGATCCCACTGGTCTACGAGGAGGCTCAGCACAAGATCCAGAACGCCCTTGGCCTGCCGCCCCAGCCCAAGATGCGCATCGTCGTCATCCTCGCTGACCGGCTGACCCACAACGGTTACCGCCTGCGCGGCAAACGGCGCACGGTCATCGGCGACGGTGGCCGGCTCGTCCACTACATCTACCTCGACCTGGAGTTTCTCGTCACCGGGCGCGCCACGTTGCTCGAAGAGATGACGCACGAGATGACCCACGCATCGATGGCCGAGATCATGGGACTCGGCCGGTACGAAGCCCTGCCGATGTGGTTCAAGGAAGGCACGGCGGTCATGGCCGCCGACCAGGGCCTCGCCCGCATGAAGGCGCTGCTCGCCCGCGGAGTCAACCTGGCCGAGATCGGTACCAACGATGAGGGCGACGACGGCAACCCCATCAGCCTCGAGAAATACGTCGAGCATTTCCTCACCCTCGACTACCTGCGCGAAATGTATGAACGCCAGGCATTTCTCAACTTCATCGGCAGAGTCATGGAGTGCGCCGACATCGACCGCAGCCTGGCCCAGTCATTCAAAGGCCTGGGGGCGTCGACCTTACGGCAACAAGCAAGACAACGTATGGCTCGCGTATTGCTCGATATCGCCCAACCCGCGGTGGCCAAGAACAAGCTGGTCGAAGGCATGCGTTTCTTCGAAGAGGGCGAGTATCTGTCGGCCCGCATCGCGCTGCAGGAAGCGCTCAGCCTCGGCCTGATGAACCTCGATTTTCAGCGGGCCGCCTATCTGCTGGCCGAGAGTTACATTCAGGAGCGGAACCCCGAGGCCGCCTTCCGCATTCTCAGCAAGATCAAGCCCGACCCGACGGTCATCCCCATCGATCGGTTGCGGTTCCTGCACGGATACACGCAGTACGCGATGGGGTTCACCACCGACGCGTATCTTGCCTTCAAAGATGCCTTCGAGACCAGCCGCAGCGCGGCGATCCGTGAAGGGGCGATCTATTACCTGGTGCGCATCCTCACCGATCTGCGCCAACCCGGGCAGGCCCAGGAGTTGTATCGTTTCATGACCACGCACTACCCGCGCAGCCCGTATCTGCGCCTGTGCGAAGGCATCGTCACCAGCGCGCCGAACTGAGGCTGCACCGACAAATCGGCCCCGGTGTGCTACAATCCGGAACACGCTGACACCACCCTCGAGACCGTCAGCACCGGAGCGTACCATGCAATTCGAGTTCTTCCAGGAACTGAAACACATTCTCAACGACGGCAGCGACTTTGTGTTGTGTACGGTGGTTGCCGCCGAAGGCTCGAGTCCGGCCAAGCCCGGGCAGAAGATGATCGTCTGCGCCGACGGCTCGATCACCGGCACCGTCGGCGGTGGCGTCAACGAAGAACGCGTGCGCCAGGCGGCCCTCACCCTGTTTGCCAAGGGCGGTTCGCAACTGCTCGAGTTCTCACTCGTGGCCTCGATCGACGAGCCGGAACCGGTGTGCGGCGGCAACTGCACGATCTTCATCGAACTGCTGCACGACCGCCCCAAGCTGGTCATCTTCGGTGGCGGCCACATCGGCAACGCGCTGGCGCGCATGGCGCAGGTGCTGCGGTTCCATGTCACGCTGGTCGATGAACGCCCCGAGTTCGTCACCCACGAACGCATCCCCGGCGTCGACCGCGGTGTCTGCCTGCCCTACGAACGGGCAATCGAGCAGTGTGCGATCGATGCACGCACCAGCCTGGTCATCGTCACTCCCGGTCACGTGAAAGACCGCGAGGTGCTCGCCCGCGTCATCGCCAGCCCGGCTGCCTACATCGGCATGGTGGGATCGGCGCGAAAATGGGCGGAAATGCAGAAAGCCATGGTGGCCGAGGGCGTCAGTCAGGCCCGTCTCGACCAGATCCACTGCCCGATCGGCATCAACCTGGTCGGGCAATCACCGGAAGAAATCGCTCTGGGCATCCTCGCCCAGATCGTGGCGCACCGGCACGGCAAGCCCCTGCCGTTTGTGAAATACTGAGTATTGACCGATGAGCGCACCCTTCAACGTCTACACGGTGACCTGGTGCCCCCATTGCATCCGCTGCCTGGAGTTCCTCGATCGCGAGGGCATTGCCTACCGCAACTTCGATGTCGAAACCGACGACGCCGTGTGGCACCGGGCCCTGGCGTTGACCCACCAGGTCGATATCGTGCCGGTGGTCGAAACGGGCGGCGAAGCCAAATGGGGCGCCTTCAACGCCGACTTCGAGCAGTGGCTTCGCGAACGGGCCCGGCGCGACCAACCACGCCGCCGGTAGCGGTTCTGCGATAATTACAGCGTAAATACACATTCGCCATTAACCCATCGCCGGGGCGGCCCCCTGGGCCGCCCCCGCGATGTGCCTTTTCGGCAGACGCCGCGGCGCGCGTCGATAAGTAGCGGTACTGCAACTGGCCGATCAGGCGGTAGTCGTAACCGAAGAACATGTCGTTGCTCAGCGCGATCGGCGCGGCCACACTGAAGGCCATGCCGGGGCGCGGGTAGTAGCGCATTCCCAGGGTCAGGTCGGTCGACCGGCCCTGATTCACCCGGTTGTACGAGTTGACCTCGCCCATGAAGTTGAACTGCGAGTTCGCCGAGTATTCGAAGCCGACATTGAAGAACACCCCTTCGTGACTGGTGTTGCCGGAGCCGGCCTGATAACCCCCGTTGACATGGAAGTTGCCGCCGGTCTTGCGCTTGGTCGACAGGGCCCCGAACACCTCCCAGGCGTTGTCGGACTCATCGATGCCGATCTTGCGATCGGAGGTGGCGAAGATAGCACCGACGCCGAGCGCCGAGGCCATGTTCTCGTTTTCGGTCGAGAACTTCAGCCGCAGCGCGGCATCACCCATCCCGGAGTTGTTGTTGTCACGAAAATTGTAGGTAATCGGCGCAAAGATGTCGTACGACTCGAACGGAATGACCAGTCCGGCCTCGAAACTGGGCGCGGCATAGGTCAGGGCGATGGGGAACTGGTAGTAATCGCCGTCCTCCCCCGACTTCAAGCGGGTGCCACTGCGACGGGTGATCTTGTTCCAGACCACGCCGAACGCCGTCGAGAACATGCCGTCGCCCATGGTGTAGGCGGCGACGGTGTTGATCAGACCCGTCATGCCGTTGATGGTGACGAAGTTGCGCGAGTCGTCTTTCTTGGCTTCGGTGCCTGGCAGAATCACCCGCGGCAGCCCACCGTCCTGATACAACACGGTCTCGTTGGCCGGGCCGCTCTGACTGATCACCGGCGGGAGGTTGACCGACGGCAGCGAACCGGGGGTCTGCACCGGGGGCAAGGCCATGCCGCCACCGCGGGAACCACCGCTGCTGCGCCGCGACGCGCCACTGACGGTCGGGATCCGGATCACCCGGCCGACCTTGAGCGAGCGCGGATCACCGATGCCGTTCGCCGACGCAATTTTCTTCCAGTATTTGGTCGACCCGAAGAACTTGCGCGAGATCGAGCCGAGGGTGTCGCCCTTCTTAACCGTATACATCTGCGATCCACCCGATCCGCCCTCCGACGCACCGCCTTCATCGGTTTCCATACCGTCGGCTTCGAAGGCGCCCACGTCGGTCAACGGCGGCGCGAAGGTCAGGTCTTCGCGGATCGGTTCGGCAAACTCATCGTGTGCCGGATCGAGGTCGTCACGCGCCGGCGAGTCCATGGTCAAGAGCGGTCCGGCTCTGGCCGCACCCCGATCGGTGATGACCGGTGGATGCAGGCCTGCGTTGGTCGACGCCAACGCCCCGGCGGCAGTGGCCGCCCGCGTACGGCAAGTGCTCG
>CAZADH010000083.1:0-21288 GCA_964483805.1 uncultured bacterium | reverse complement strand
CGACGGGTGCCGGTGGTGACTTGGGCGCTGCTCCTGGTTAACGCGCTGGTCTTCGTCTACGAATTGGCGCTGTCGCCGTGGGCGGCCGAGTGGTTTCAGTTGCTGCACGGGATGATCCCGGCGCGGTTTCTCGTGCCGGGGTGGGCCGAATACCACGGGTTTCCGGATGCTGGCCTTTTGACCTTTGTCAGCAGCATGTTCATGCATGGCGGCTGGTTGCACATTCTGATGAACATGTGGACGTTGTGGCTGTTCGGCGACGACGTCGAGGACCGGTTGGGTTCGGCGCGTTTCCTCGGTCTGTATCTGTTCGCCGGGGTCAGTGCCACTGCGGTTCATGCTGCGTTGCATCCGCTCAGCGAGGCGCCGGTGATCGGTGCATCGGGAGCGGTCGCCGGGGTGATGGGTGCGTTCCTCTTGCTCTTCCCGCGGGCGCGGCTCGATGTGTTGATACCGATTCTGTTTCTGCCATTGGTCTGGCGAATCCCGGCGGCCCTGTATCTGCCGGTCTGGTTCATCGGTGAGTTTCTCTCGGGCACCGTCGCCTTGATTACGCCGCAGTTTGCCGGCATCGCTTTCTGGGCGCACGTGGGCGGTTTCGTGGCCGGTGTCGCTGGTGTGCTGGCGCTGGGGCATCTGGCCCGGTCGCTCGAGGCCTGGCGCATGGACGCGGCGGAGGACGGTCGCGGTGTCCAGTGGGGCTGGGGGTTCGCCCGCGAGGCGGTACCGGTGCGCCGGGTGCGCCCCGATGTGGTCTACGGCCCCGATTGCGCGATCCCTGCGCTGCGGGTGGCGGTGCCGGTGCATCGGTTCACGCCCGACTCCGGGCGACGGTGAAGCGAACGATGGGTGTTGCGACGTATTGACATTATATTGAACAAAGACCTGCGTGCGCGCTGGGGCTCGCCGGCGCACACGGCGGACACACACAGGAGGTATGAGCATGGCACGCGTGATTGGCATTGATCTTGGCACATCGAATTCGGCGGCGGCGGTCATCGAAGGCGGCAAACCCACGATCATTCCGAGTGCCGAGGGGGTTTCGCTGGGCGGCAAGGCGTTCCCGAGTGTGATCGCTTTCACGAAGGATGGGCAGCGGCTCATCGGTGAACCGGCACGGCGACAGGCGGCGACGAACCCCGACCGCACAGTGCTGGCGATCAAACGCAAGATGGGCACGAGCCACAAGGTGACCATCGACGGCAAGGCGTTCACCCCGCAAGAACTGTCGGCGATGATTTTGCAGAAGATCAAGGCCGATGCCGAGGCCTTTCTCAACGACAAGGTCGATGGTGCGGTCATCACCGTGCCGGCCTATTTCGACGACGCGCAGCGGCAGGCCACGAAAGATGCCGGACGCATCGCCGGTCTCGAGGTGAAGCGCATCATCAACGAGCCGACGGCGGCGGCGCTGGCCTACGGGCTCGACAAGCAGGGCGATCGACGCATCCTCGTGTTCGACCTGGGCGGCGGCACACTCGACGTGACCATTCTCGAACTGGGCAACGGCGTGTTCGAGGTGCTGTCGACCAACGGTGACACAGCGCTGGGCGGCACCGACATGGACAAAGCGATCATCGAGACCATTGTTGATGAGTTCCGAAAGAACGAGGGCATCGACCTGACCCGCGATTCGATGGCGATGATGCGGGTGCGCGAGGCGGCCGAGAAGGCGAAAATCGAGTTGTCGACCACCACCACGACCGACATCAACCTGCCATTTATCACGGCGAATCAGGCGGGGCCGCGGCATCTGGTAATGAACCTGACGCGGGCGAAGCTCGAGTCGATCGTCGAGCCGCTGGTGAAGCGTTGTCTGAAGCCCCTCGAGAACGCACTCGCCGATGCCAACCTCGACAAGAGCAAGATCGATCACATCGTGATGGTCGGCGGTCCGACGCGCATGCCCGTCATTCAGGCCCTGTTGCGTAACTTCTTCGGTCGCGAGCCTGAGCGTGGGGTCGACCCCATGGAGTGTGTGGCGATGGGTGCGGCGATTCAGGCCGGCATCATGCAGGGCGAGGTGAAGAACGTGGTTCTGCTCGATGTGACGCCGCTGACGCTGGGCCTCGAGACGCTGGGCGGGGTGATGACGCCGCTCATTGCGCGCAACACCACGATTCCGACCAGGAAGAGCCAGCTCTTTTCGACCGCCGCCGACAACCAACCGGCGGTGTCGGTGCATGTGTTGCAGGGCGAGCGGCCGCTGGCCAAAGACAACAAGACGCTGGGCCGGTTCGACCTGATCGGGATTCCGCCGGCGCCGCGCGGCATGCCGCAGATCGAGGTGACGTTCGACATCGATGCCAACGGGATCGTGAATGTATCGGCGAAGGATCTGGGTACCGGCAAAGAGCAGCGGATTACCATCACCAGTTCGAATGCACTGGGCAAAGACGAAATCGACCGCATGGTGCGTGATGCGGAACAGTATGCGGCCGACGACGCCCGGGTTAAGGAGACGATCGAACTGAAGAACCAGGGCGAGAGCCTGCTCTACCAGACCGAAAAAACGCTCGAGGAAGTCGGCGCCAAGGTGCCGGCCGAGGTGCGCTCAGCGGTGGTCGCAAAGAAAGACGAGCTGAAGAAGGCGCTCGAGCGGGCGGAACCAGAGGTCATCAAGCGCGCGATCGAGGAACTCACCAAAGCATCGCACCATCTGGCCGAGGTCGTCTACCGCAGCGGCAATGACGCCGCGCGCGGGAGTCACGGCGGCGGGACCACGGGGGCCGGTGCTGGCCCGTCCCGCTCCGGCGGTTCGTCCGGCAAGGACGACGACGTGGTCGATGCGGAGTTCACCAAGGCCGCGTAATACCCGGTAAATACGTGGTCGGCCCAGGGCCGCGACACAGAGTCGCGGCCCTGGGCCTGTCGTTTGGGCCCGATGTCGGTCGGCGTTGCCTGGCAATGACGTGCATGGATGACAGACGGTTCGGTGAACGGGCAGACGCGGGCGGCATGCATCAGCGCCGACGCGGCATTCAGGTGCGGACCCAAGACAGGGAACGGTGGTTGCCCGCCATTCGTGGCGGCGGCCATGGGGCGCGGGGATGATGTCTGGAGTCGTAACGCGAAGTATTTACAGGCCGCTGCGGGCCGCGAGCGGATACAACTCGGTGTCCTCGCGGAGAATCCGCTTGGCCAGTTGGTCGAGCAGTGTGCGGGTTTCGGCGGCGAAATCGGCCGGGCGTTTGCCGATCTCGGTCGGAGTCGACCAGCGCACGAGGTAGTCGCCGAGCTTCTGGCTCAATCCCCCCATTTCGTCGTGATAACGCTGGGCGGTGGCGCGCACCTTCTCATCGCGGTGCTGCATGAGCTTCGGATAGAGCAGGCGGTCTTCCTGGGCGAGGTGGCGCTGCAGGATCTCGGCAAACTGGCCGATGAGCCGGTGTACGTGCGTGCTGTCGGCGCGCACGGTGTCGGCGTCGAGGTGTTCGAGAATCTCGGTCACCCGGCCGATCATCTCGTGGTGTTGCTGGTGATAGGTCTCGAGTGGCGACATGGAAACCTCCGGGGTGTGCCGTCGGGTGTCGAGCAGGACGCGCACCGAACCGAGCCGCCACGGGCGGCCATGGGCGATGAAGACCGGTGGCCGTGGCGGCCGGCAGAGGGCGCAGGATGTGGACATCATGAGGCGGTTCGCGGTTGGTGTGGGGGTGAGAACGTTACTGCGACCGGATCATGGTCAGCAACATCTTGAACCTGGGTTTGGCGCGCAGCGCGTGCGGCACATTGGCGGGCATGAGGATCAACTCGCCGGCCTTGACCTGGTGCGGCGTACCGCCGATGGTGATCTCGGCCGCGCCGTCGACCACCTGGACGAGCGCATCGTAGGGGGCGGAGTGTTCGGACAGTCCCTGGCCCTCGGCGAACGCGAACAGGGTGACGGTGCCGACCTCTTTGTCGATGAGGGTCATGCTGACGACCGCGCCCTTGGCGTAGTCGATATGGGTGGCGAGTGGGACGACGGTGGCGGTGGGCAGGGACTCGTTTTCTTCTTCACAACCGCAGTGGCACTGCTTCTCGTTCATGGGTGTCGCTCCTTTGTTCGTTGATATTGGCTCGACGTGCGTGCCGGGCCGGTGAACCAAGACTGCAAAGTATTGCTCTCGTATGTATTCAGTGGGGTTTGCCGGTCGCGCGTCGTTGGGGGCGGGGCCGGTCGGTTCGGGTTGGGCGGCGCTGCTCGGTGGTGGGCATGAAGCCGCGCATCAGCAGGGTGAGGCTGGCCGCCAGGTCGCGCCGCATGCCGGTGCTCGAACGGGCCAGCGACCAACGCACCAGCGTGCCCTGCAACAGCCCCAGCGCAGCGCGCACTGCGGCCGGAACATCGAGGTCGGGGGCGAACTCGCCGGTGCGCACGCCGTCGGTGACAATGGTGGTCAGGGCCTGGTTGACGACCGCGCCCTTGGTGAACAGAGCCTCGCGAATGGCCAGACCCTCAGGGGAAGCGGCCTCTGACAGCAGCATCAGGGGGTTGAACTCGCGTTTGACCAGATGCGAAACGTGATAATCGGCGAGCCGATGCAGTTTCTGGGCGGCCGGTTCATCACGGCGCATGATGCTCTCGACCTCGTCGTGCCACCCGGCGAATAGCAGGTCGATGAGGTCGAGCAACACCGCCTCTTTGTTGGTGAAGTGGCGGTAGACGGCGGCCTCGGTGATGCCGACCGCCTCGCCGAGCCGACGCATGGTGAACCGGCCGACGCCCTCGTTGAACACCAACGTGCGGGCGGCGTCGAGCAGTTCCTCGCGGCGGTGGCGGCTCCGTGGCACCGGCTTCGCGGTGCGTGGGCGCGCCTCAACGGGCAGGGTTTGCGGTCGATGGTTCATGGTGCGGTGGTGCTCCTTGGGCGATGTGCGTCACTGACGACGAGGCTTGTCGGTCAAGAAGTTAGTAAGTGTTTACTAACATTAACAATACGCTGGGCGAGAACCGTTGTCAAGTCGCGGGAAGAAACAGGCTCTCGAACCCAGCGTGGTCGCACATCAGGTCATTGTTGCGGGCGACAAGATCGCGCCCCCCGGGGTAGATCACCCCCGCCGCAGCGCCTCGACCACCTTCAGGCGCGCCGCGCGAAACGCGGGCAGGAAGCCGCCGAGGAAGCCCATCAGCACGGCGACAATGATGGCCGTCAGCAGAATGGTCGGCGTGATGCGGAACTGAAAAGCGGTCTCGGCAAACGTGGCCCAGTTGGTGGTGCCGGTGCGCATGCCGTCGAAGGGCAGGCTGAGCAGGCAGCCGACGATGGCGCCGATCACCGACAGAACAACCGACTCGACGATGAACGACAACCACACTGCCTCGGGCGTGAACCCGAGGGCCAGCAGGCAGCCGATTTCGCGCTGGCGGTGGCTGACGGCGGCATACATCGTATTCATGGCGCCGACGATGGCGCCCATGGCCATGATCGCCGTGAGCACGGCGGTCAATACCATGATCAGGTCGTACATCAGCTTCGATTGCTTGGTGTAATACGCGTCCTCGCGGATGACCTCGAGGCTGCGCAGGCGGGGGTCATCGGCGAAAGTCTTGCTGATGGCCTGTCGTGCCGTCTCGGGGTCGCCATGAACGCGGAAGAGCGCCGACGAATAGACGCCGGCCCGCTTGAATACCGATTGATACAGTTCGAGGTCCATCCAGATCTCGGATTCGAGGGCACTGCCGTTGGCCGCAAAGGTGCCGACGATCGTCCAGTCCTGGTTGTTGATGCGCAGGGTCCGCCCCATGCCGATACTCTCGACGCGCCGCGCCAGCGAAATCCCCACAACTGCTTCGTTCGACCCCGGTCGCAACCACCGGCCGCTTTCGAGTTTGACCCCATGATGCACCTGGGGCGACAGCGGCATGACCCCGCGCACGGTCAGGTTGGCCGAACCGCCGTCGGTTTTCTCGCGGGCGATGATCAACACGCCCTCGGTGACGAACAGCGGTTGCCCGGCCTGGTTCCTGGCGATCTGCGGCAGAGCCTCGACGACGCGCGCCTCGGCCCGGCCCACCTGGCTGCCGAGTTCGGCATCAGACCCCTTGCGCAACACGATCATGTTCTGGGGGGTGCCCGAGGTGGCGACGGCGGCCCGCAGCCCCTCGCCCATCGCCTGCAAGAAAACCAACACCAGCACCACCATCGCGATGCCGGCAATGGCCATGCTCGAGGCGCTCTTGCGCACGAGCACGCTGCGCATGCTGTAACCGAGAGGCAATACCATGTATTACACGCTCCGCAGTGCCTCGGCGGGCTGCAGGCGCAACGCGGCGAGACCGGGGAGCAGTCCGCTCAGAAGACCCGTGCCGACGGCGATGCCGAAGGCGGTCAGCAATGCCAGATCGGGCACCTGGAAGATCGGGAAGAAGTCGGGCTTGGGATTCCAGTTGGCCACGTTGATCAGGGCGAACATGCTGCCCGAGCCCACCAGGAAACCGAGGACGCCGATGGTCACCGCTTCGCCGACGAGCAGGCCGAAGACGTAGCCGTCGGAGAAACCGAGCGCCTTCAGGATCGCCATTTCGCGGGTGCGCTCGCGCCCGCTCATCATCATGGTATTGGCGGTGATCAACAGCATCGTGAAGATCACGACCGAGCCGATCGACCGAAACAGCAGTTTCAGGTTGCCCATCATGCCGATGAACTGCATGTTGAACGCTTTTTCGTTCATGGTGCGGGTCGGGTCGGGGCTGTTGGCGAAGACCCGGTCGATGGCGGCTGAGACCTCGGCGAACTGATCGGCATGCGTCAACTGCACGTTGAACGACCCGGTGGTGCCGGCGCCGAAGACCCGGCCCTCCTCGAGATACTTGTGGTGAAACACCATCAGGGTCTGATCGAAGGTCTCGGCTTTGCTGGTGTAGATGGCGCGGATGGTGAAATCCCAGGGCTTGCCGTCTTTCTTGGGCCAGATGAGCGGGCGCAGGGTCATCTTGTCGCCGAGCCGCTTGCCCAGCCGCGTGGCGAGTTGGGCGCCGATGACGCAACCCGTGCGGTCGTTCATCAATGCGGTGTATTGCTCGGGCGGCACGATCATCTCGGGATACAGTTTCAGATACGGTTCGACGTCGGCGGCGAAGTTGGCGAAGAACTCTTCGCGCTTGCCGCCGTCGGGCAACGGCGCTTCATACAGGCCGCCAAACCAGGTTACCTGGGCGACGCGTTCGATGCCGTCGACCTGAGCAATACGTGATGCATACGATTGCGGCAGGACGAAGGTGATCGACTCTTTGTGAATGACGATCAGCCGCGCGGCGCTGGCCATCTCGACCCCTGCATTGAACGCGCCGAGAATCGCCTCGAGCAGGCAGAACAGCGCCAGCGCAATGGCAGTGCCGCACACGGTCAGGGCCGTGCGCATCGGTGAGCGCCACAGGTTCATCCAGACGAGGTTCATCGGGTCCGATCCAGTTGCAGCACCCCTTTTTCGAGATGCAGTTCGCGGCGCGCGTATTTGGCTGCGTGCGGGTCATGGGTGACGATGATGATCGTCTTGCCCAACTGCTCGTTGAGACGCTGGAGCAGACCCATGACGTCTTGCGCCGATTTGGCGTCGAGGTCGCCGGTCGGTTCGTCGGCGAGCAGCAACTGCGGGTCGCAGGCGAGGGCGCGGGCGATGGCGACGCGCTGTTCCTGGCCGCCCGACAACTCGCTGGGTTTGTGGTCCATGCGGTCTTCGAGGCCGACGATGCGCAGGGCTGTCTCGGCGTGGGTCTGGCGCTCTTCGGCGGTGAGCGGCTGCAGGGTCAGCGGCAGTTCGACATTCTGCCGGGCGGTCAGCACGGGCAGCAGGTTGAAACTCTGAAAGACGAAGCCGACGTGGTCGGCACGCCACTGCGCCAGTTGGCGCGACGAGAGGGCCGACAGATCCTGGCCGCAGACGGTGAGCCGACCCGAGGTTGGGGTGTCGAGGCCGCCCAGCAGGTTGAGCAGCGTGGTCTTGCCCGAGCCCGACGGCCCCATGAGGGCAATGAAGTCGCCACGCGCAAACTGCAGCGAGACGTGGTCGAGCGTCAGAATTTCGCTGCCGCCCTTGGTGTAGATCTTGGTGACCTCGTGCAGTTCGACGATCGGGTCGTTTGCGTTGCGCCAAGCACCTGCTGCGCCGTCCAGGGCGGGCGCCGGGTCGGCGGTGGGGCCAGACGTCGTCGCGGGTGCGGTCGCGTCAGTGACTGGCTTCGTCACGCGTGATCCGGACGTTTTGCGCGTCGTCTTTGAGTTGGGTGGCGCCCTGCACCACCACCAGTGCGCCGTCGGCGAGACCGTTGGTGATCTCGATCAGGTCGCCGCGCTTGGCGCCAACCTTGACCGGATTCCGGCGGACCTGCTCGCCCTCGGCCACCCAGACGAACGCACCGTCATTACGTTGTATGACGGCAGCGGCCGGCACCAGCAGCGGATCGGCGGCGTGACCATCTTCGACACCAGCCGGGGCGTCGTCGTGCAGGAACTTGCCGCGCACGCCCATGTCGGGCAGAAAGCGCGGGTCGATCTTGCGGAAATCGACGCGCACCTTGACCGTGGCCTTGCCACGATCGACCACCGGCAGGATGCGCTGCACCGTGCCGGGAAAAACCTCTTTCGGAAACGCGTCGACGGTGAGCCGGACGCGGCCGCCCGTTTTGATGCGTTCGAGGAAACCCTCGGCCACATCGACCTCGGCTTGCAGCGAAGCGCGATCGACGACGGTGACGATCGCGCCCTTGGCCTGCGTGCCGCCGATGCTGAGCGGGGCCACCATCTCGCCCTGTTCGGCGATGCGTTCCGAGACCACGCCATCGAACGGGGCGCGCACGAAGTAGTCTTCGAGCTGCGTTTTCAGCGTCGCGACCCGGGCCTGGGCCACCTTGCGGGCGGCCTGGGCAGCAGCAACGGCGGCCCTCGCCGCGGTCAGTTGCGCCTCGGCGGCCTGCACGGCGTGGCGCGCGGCGGCGGCGCGGGCCTTGGCGACGGGCACAGCCTTATCGGCTTCCTGGCGTTTTTGCTGGGCGGCGGTCAGGCGCGCCTGGCTCATGCCGACCTCGGTGCGCCGGTCGTCGGCGCGATTCGCTTCCATCAAGCGGGCCTTGACCAGCTTGCCGTCGATGGCCTGGCGTCGCACCGCGTCGGCCAGCATGACCTTGAATTCGTCGGTTTGCGCGTCGGCCGCGCGCACGGCCGCCTCGGCCGCGGGAACCTCGAGATCGGCCTGGGTGACGCTCTGGCGCGCCTGGGCGAGCAGGGCTTCGGCGTTGGCGAGGCCAGCCTCGGCCTGGCGGACGGTTGCGGCGGTGCGTTCGACCTCGGCCTCGGTCTCAGCGATGGTGGCGTCGAGTTCGCGGTGGTCGAGTTCGGCCAGGATCTGGCCCGCGGTGACCACGGCGGCCTCGCGCACGTTGAGCTTGGCCAGGCGCGTGGTGTAGCGCGCGGCGACCGTCGACTGGCGGTCGGCGACGATGTATCCGGTGGCGTTCAACTCGCCCCACGAGCCGCTTTCCGTGAGGCTGGCGCGCACCGCCGCCTTGACGCGGACTTCCGGGGTGCCCATGAGGAACTTCGCGCCGAACACCGCCAGCAGCACGGCGCCGAGGGCGATGAACCACGAGCGGCGTCCCCAGCGCGACCCGGTGTGGACGCGGTGGGGTTGGCGCTCGATCTGGAGTGATTGCAGATCTGGTGAGGTTGTCATTGGGCGTAGTCTCCCGGTGCGTTTGCGGTTGCGATTGCGGCGCCTGGCGCGGCAAACAGATTACCACATCGCTGGTCGGTCGAGCGTCGGACCCGTAATCAACGCGTGGATCAGCGGCTGCGGAACACCGCCACCGTCAGCGGGTCGAGCGTGATCCGGTCGCCGGCCTGGGTGAACCCGGCGGGATTGGGCAACGCGGTGGTGCCGGCGCGCGTGGCATCGACCACGACGTCGTGGCCGGCGACAGCGTCGGCCGGCGGCAGGGTGAGCGTGCGTGCCACGGCATCGGCATTGATCAATACGCGATATGTATCGCTGCCGGTGCCGGCGCAGCGCCAGGCGATGACCAGGTCGTCGGGCTTGATCTCAGGAGCCTGGATCAACGCGACGTTGCGCTCGACCAGTGCGCGGGTGCCCAGCCGAAATGCGTCGCTCGCCCGTCGCAACGCAATCAGACCGCGGGTGAACTCGCGGGTCAATGCATGGTCCGGAAAACGTGCCGAATCGGTCGCTTTGGCCCAGTCGAACATGTTGATCGCATCGGACGAATCGTACGAGTCGTGGACGAAATACGAGTGTTGGAACGGTTTGCCGGCGGCATCGACGAACTCGTGATACTTGTGCTCGGGTTGGCCCGGCCCGCGCCACTGCTTGGTGCGACCCCACTCCTGACCGGCATGGATGAAGGCCGTTCCCTGGGCGAGCAGGACGATGGCGTTGCCGATGCGGATACGCTGCTGGATCTCGCGCTCGTTCTCGGGCAGTTCGGGGTCTTTTTTGATCGCCTGGGCGATGACGTCGTGCAGGGTCAGGTTGTCGTGTGCTTCGATGTATTGCACCATGTCGCCCGGCGCCGTGGTCGGCGTGTTGCCCGGTTGCGCCTTGATCGCGGCGAACAGCTTCTCGATGTTGCGCGGCCCGCCGGTCAGGAACATCGGCTGGCCCTCGGACCCGAACCCCGACTTCAGTTCGTTGCGGAACTCGTCGGAGAATACGCCGACGTTGTCGGTGTGCGCCATCCAGTCTTGATCGGCGCCATGACCGGCCAGGGCCGGGTCCTCGAGGTGGCCCTTGAAGGTGCGCCAGCCCTCGCCAAGGAAAATGGCCTTGGGATTGATCGACGCCGCGGCATTATAAGCACATTGTATGGCGTCGCGGGTGGCGTCGCCCATCATGTCGAACCGCATACCGTCGATCTTGTATTGCCGGAACCAATAGGTCACCGAGTCGATCAACAGCTTGGCTGCCATTTTGCGATTGGTTGCCAGGTTGTTGCCGAAGTCGCCCAGCAGGTTGCCGTGCGCGTCTTTGAAGAAGTAGTAGTCGGGCACGATATCGTCGAGGAAGCTGCCTTTGGCCATGTGCGTGTAGACGACATCGAGAATGACGCCCATGCCTGCAGCGTGGACTGCATCGACGAGTCCCTTGAACTCGGCGATGCGGCGGGTGGCGTCCTCGGGTTGTTCGGAATACGCGCCGTCGAGCGAAAAATACGACTGCGGATCGTAGCCCCAATTGTATTGACAGTTGCGGGTCGACCAGTGCAGCTCGCGTTCGTGCATCTTGGTCTCGTCGCCGAACAGCCAGGCCATCACCGGTAGCAGTTGCACGTGGGTGACCCCGAGCGCCTTGATGTAGGGGAGCCGGTCTTTGAAGGCCTTGAAGGTTCCCCACCGTCCGGTCAGGGTGCCGGCAATCGCAGGATCGGCGGTGAAGTCGCGTACGTGCACCTCGTAGATGATCGCGTCTTCACGTTTCGCGTAGCCGGGGATCTGCGCAGCGATCGGTGGGGTGCCGATCGCGTCGGGATCGACGAACGCCGCCTTGCCGATCATGTCCTGGCCTGCCCCGGCGGATTGGCCGGCGGGGCAGATGGTGACCGGCGCCATCGACCGGGCGTACGGGTCGAGCACCCGTTTGGCCGGTCGGCCCGGATTATTTACTTCGTATTGATAATAGTAGCCGGTCAGATCGGTGATCTGCGGCGAACCGCTTGCCGTTGGCGCCGACGTTACTGCCGTGGCGGGTTCGTGTGACCGGACGGCGCTCAGATCGGCAGTGGTGACGGCGCGGCGCCAGACGCCGCGCTCGGTGCGGGTCATCGGCAGGCGGACCACCTCGAGGGTGGGGTCGGCGCGGTCGAAGACGATGACCGTGACCCCCGTCGCCAGCGGTGCCCACAGCGCCAGACGGGCTTGGCCATCACGCAGGGTGCACCCGAGGTCGTCGCCGTCGTAGGCAGACAATTCGTCGATCAGTTGCCACGCCAGCGGGGCGGCGACGGTCCGTCCACCGAACGACACCGCCAACGGGGCATCGGTGACGGCGAATGCGGCCGTGAGCATGAACGTGTCGGAGCCATTGGTGGAGACCGCCGAGACAGCAATCGACCGACCGGTCACCGTCTGCAGCGTGAATGACGCCGGGGCGGGGGCGGCGGCGAGGGCCTGCACATCGGTGAGCGACACTCGCACGGTGTGGGTGGCGACGACGGTGGCGGCCTGCAGTTCGGCCGTGACCTGCAGGGTCGGGGTGCTGTAGACGCGGTCATCCCCTTGTCGCAGATACACCTCGCGTTGTGCTGGGCTGACGATCAGGCTCTTGTTGCCTGCCTCCTTGTCGCCGGTCTGGCGATCGACGATGAGAAACCCGACCTGGCGGGCGTTGTCGGTCAGCCCGAGATCGGCGTACGCGCCGAAACTGTCGCGGCCGGTGAAGGCGGCCGCGCCACCGGGCCATTGCGTCGAGGGTGCTTTGACGTGGTCCCAGGCCCAGAGGCCCCAGCGTTCGTAGGCCTGGTCAGCACGTTGGTAGTGAACGCGGATGCACCCGGGCGGCACCGGCGCGGGATTGGCCGCGAGCGCCGGCGCCACCGGGACGGCCAGGCTGCCGCCAAGGACGGCGGCGAGAAGGGCGCTGGTAACAATACGTTGTATGTCAGCAAACCGTTCGCTCATCGGTGGTCTCCATTTTGTGGATAGGGGGTGCGGTCACGCAGGGGGTTAGCGGTCGTCGTTTGGCGGCCCCTTCGCGCCCCAGCCGATCGGCAGGGTGACGAAGGCATCGTGAAAGAACAAGGGCATGTACCGTTGCAGGTGGCAGGCATCGCCGAAGCGTGCGAGACGCGTGAGATACTGTTCGCGATCGGCCGGCGTCAACTGGCTCCAGCGACCGATCCAGAACTGATACTTGCCCGGCTCGGCCCACTGGGACATGGCCTCGAGAATCATCGGCTTGACCTCGTCCTCGATTTCAGGCGGCGGCGCCGCGACGGTGTAGAAGCGGAAGACGTAGGGCGGCGGCGGTTGATCGGGGTTGAGCGCCCGGGCGGCGCTCGCCAGCGCCTTTTCCTCCTCACGGTTTTCGGCCTCGAGCACGTGGATCGGCTGCTCGGCGTTCACGGTAACGGGCAGGAACCGGTAGGCGCCGGCGTCGCTGGTCCCGACCCAGATGGTGCCGCGGCGATCGACGGTGATGGCCGTGATCTCTGATTTGGCCAGCTTCTTGAGCAGTTCGGGTTCGCTCGGAGTGGCACTGGAGCCCAGTCCGCTCGTGTTGCTCGGATTGATCGGGGTGCTTGCCGAAGCAATGCCGCCCAGATCGACGAAGCTCGCTGGCGTGGCGACAGCCGCGCCCGTCAGAATCGCGGCCGCATGCTCGCGGATCATCCACTCGATGTTGAGCACCGACAGGCGATCATCGATGGGGTGCAGTTGCTGGATCTTCAGCCCGCGTTGCCCGGCATAGAGTCCGCCGCTCTGATCGACGGCAAGCGCGATCGTCCAACCGTCGAAGACCGGGCGCGTCGATTTCGTCGAGGGGTCGACGCGAAACGTGCCCATGTTGCTGCCCGCGTAGAAGAAGGACTCTTCGACCCCCTCGGGTTGCAGCATAGCAATGTAGCGTGTGATCGCCGCGAAAACCGGGGCGAGCGCGTTCTTCTCGTCGAGTCCGCGTTCGAGCCGTTCGGCTTCATACTGTTCGAGTTGCGCTTTGAGGGTGCGCAGTGTTTTCAGAGTGATTGCCGCCAGCGTTTCTTCCTGGGCTGTGCCGGCGGGCTGGCACGGGCAGACGGCGTTGACCCACTGACCCGGCAGGCCAACCTTGGTGGCGACGTTGCCCGAAATCACGGCCACGCCGTTGGCGGTGCCGATCTGCAGCGCGTCGGCCTTTTTGATGGAAACGGCGTTCGCCAGATCGGTGGGCATGCCGTCCTTTTCGGTGACGAATTTCCAGCCACCTTTGCGTGAGGCGGCGCCGCGCGTGGTGCCGACGATGACATCGCCATCCGCCGCGGCGACCGATTGAATCACGTTGTCGGCGAAGCCGCAGTCGGCGCCGTATTCGCTGCGCAGTTCGAGATCATCGATGCCGAAAACATAGAGTCCGTTGGCGGTGCCGACCCACAGTTGATTGTTCTCATCGACGGCCATCGCCTTGATACGCAGTTGCGCGGCGTTGGCATCGGCCGCCTTGCCGGGAAACGGCAACCCCCGCGGCAGGATCTTGCCCTTGTCGATGATCACCACACCCTTGCTCTTCAGACCAATGAAGGCGCGGTCGGTCGTTGGGGTGACGATGCTGACGACCTGGTCTTCGGGCAGACCCGTGCCGCTGTAAAACAGCGCCTGGTGCATCGCGAACCGGTCGCAGGCCGAGGCGGCGCAGACGCTCACCCACAGGATCACCACGATGATTGCCATCTTCGTATAGTGACGATGTAAATACAGGTGCGAATGTCGCAATTCCGACCTCCGGCGCGCTGACGCGTTGATGATTCGCTGGCGAGATTTCCGTTTATTGTACCACCTGTGGATAAGGGACAGACCCTAGGGTCTGTCCCCACCCCGCAGGAAGGCGTCTTTGCCGCCGCCGTTGGGTTCGCCGGCCTGATACTCGGCGAGGTCGGCCTCGGCGCGCAGCAACCACGGGTCGCTGGCGGCACGATAACTGTCGCGCCGGATGGTGAGGAACTCGTCCTGCCATGGCACGTTGGGCTCGAACACGTGGCACAGTTCGCGTTGTAGCGCCGGCTCGAGCTTGGGCAGCATGCCGACGATCGCCTGCCAGCGCAGCTCGTTGACCGCCGACAGCAAGAACGGCGGGCGCAACATCGCGGTCAGGCGCGGCGCCAGTTCGGGCTTTTTGAGGCCGATGTTCATTGCCAGTTCCATGCCCCGGCGCAGGAAGGGCTCGACCGGGAACGGCCGCTGCCGGAACACTGTAAATGCTTTGTCCATACAATCGAGGGCTTCGCTGATGCTGCCGATCTCGTGGTGATAGATCGCCTCGATGAGCGCAGCCTCGCCGGGAAAGGCCGTGCGCGCGGGCTCGAGCATGCCCAGCGTGTCGGGCGCGCCGAAGCGGGCGAAACACTCGGCGAGCACGAGATACTCTCCGGGGTGCCGCGGCTTGCGGTCTTGCTTGCCCCAGTTCTGCACGCACTCGCGAAAATTCTCGCGGCGGAAGTGGGTGTGCGCGGCGACGCGATAGAGGTAGCCGCGCTCGGGCTCGTCGATGTTCTTGAGCGCCTGGTTGTTGAGGGTCAGGAACAACAGAGCCTGATCGCGCACCTCGGCCCAGTCGACGTCGCCGTCCCGCAGCGTTGGCCGGTGACACTGGTGATTGACCGCTTCGACATGCAGGGTCTGCATCAGGTCGAGGTTCTTGCGACCCATCGTGCGCAACAGTCCGAATTCGACGACCATGCGGTCGTCGGTACTCACGTCGTTGCGCGCGTCAATCGTGGGGATGATCTTCTCGACGAAGTCGGCGTTGGCGACGTAATGGGCGAAGAACCCCGCGACATCGAGGGTGCGCCAGCCCTGCCACAGCGCGCTCTTCCAGGGTTCCTGGCCGATGCGCCGGTCGAGCAGTTCGCGCGACCACGCCAACCGTTCGCGCGAGCAGAGGAGCAGATAGTCGCCGTCGCTCGTCTGCCAGGTCTCGACATGAGGAAACACGGAGCGCAACGTGGCGTACACCGTCTTCATGGTGCGCACGTCGATCTGGTAGGCCTGCACCCACTGCGAGAACAGACCGCCCGGGGCGAGGCGGCGGTTGACCGCCAGATAGAACTCGCGGGTGAACAGGCTGGCGATGCCGGCGCGGAACGGGTTCGACGGTTCGGAGACGATCAGATCGTATTGCTGTGGATCAATACAAAGTAATTCTCTCGCATCGCCAAGCCGTATCTGCACCTTGGGATTGGCGAGAATCGCCTGGTTGATTGGCGCGCAGCGGCTCGCCACCTCGATGACCATCGGTTCGAGTTCGGCGACGACGACCCGCTCCATTTCGGGGATCGCCCCAAGCCAGCCCGCCGTGCAGCCGGTGCCCAAGCCGATGACGAACGACGATTTCGGGGCCGGATGGCCCATGGCGCCGACCATGCCGAGCATGATCTGGGTCGGGGCATCTTCGAGGGAGTTGCCGTCGCACTTGCCGTTGATGTTGAAGGCCAGGCCATTGGCTTCGGTCAGTGCCACGCTGCTCTCGCGGCCGTCGGCTTCCCAGATGGCGCTGCGCCGGTGCACGTTGCGCCACTCCTTGATACCGTTGAGCGTCATGTTGCACAGGTCGGCACGGCCGAAGCCGACGTTGCTGTGGCGCCACGCCGCGGTTGGGCCGACGGCGAGCAGTTGGTGCCCGGCCAGGCCGCACAAGAGCAACGGCACGATGATGCCGAAGCGCAGCCGCTCGCGGCACCACGCCAGGGCGACGAAGTTCAGCGACAGGGCGCCGGTGACAATGGCGGCGAAACGCCAGCAACCGGGTGCCGTCAGTGCCGGCATCAGCCCGAACCCGCCGGCGAGCGAGCCGGTGACCGCACCCAATGTATTGACAGCGTAAAGCAGGCCGACCTGGGTGCCGACGCCGGTGCGGCCGCGGCCGGCCAATGACAGCAGCATGGGAAACTGGGCGCCGGCCACGACCGAGGCCGGGAAGACGACGATGCCGGCGATCAAGGTCCAGGCCAGCAGTTTGCCGGTGAAACCAAAGGTGTCCCAGGGGCCGAGCAAGCCGGCAAGGATGGCGATATTGTCGCCCAGCGCGAGCGGGATGGCGAGAAGCAACGCCTGCAGCGCGGTGGCGGTGGCAAACTCGGTCAGGGTGGTCGGTTCGCGCGACGGCCGGCAGAAGAAGGCCAGCCCGCCGACACCGATGCCCAACAAGGCGGTGGCCAGGATCAACCCAAACGAGTAGGTCGAGCCCCCGAGCAACGGTGCGAGCATGCGGTACCAGACCATTTCCATGAGGAAGAACGCGGCACCGGTAACGAATGCAGCCCCGGCGGTGGTGGCCGTTCCGGCCGGCAATGCAGGCAGCGGGGACGCGGCGCTTGCCGCGGCTGTGGGGGCAGGCGGTGGCGTGTCGGTGCCGGTGAGCGTTGCGTCGGCGGGCACCTCGGCGAGGCGGATTCCCCACCACCAGGCCAGGGCGCCGATGGCCAGGTTCACGGCGCAGGTCAGATGCAGTGTCGTTTGCACGCCAAACCACTCGATGAGGAGAAACGTGCCGGCCATGACGCCCGCCACCGCACCAAATGTATTGGCGGCGTAAAGCAATCCCATGACCGGGCGCCCTGCTTCGCCGTCAGACACGGTTGCGCGGGCCACCGCCGGAAACGTGCCACCCATGAGGAATGTCGGCAGACCCAGGACGAGCAGGGCGAGCACGCCCCGCAACCCCGTGCCCAGGGTCATGCCCAGGCTCGAGGTGCCGCCCATGCCCAGATACAGTTCGCGCGTGGCTGCCATCAACAAGGGCGAGATGGCCGCGCACAACGCGATGCCGACCTCGAGTCGGCCATAGAGCATCATCGGCCGCGGATGCCGGTCGATGCGCCGCCCGAACCACAGGCTGCCGCATCCCAGCCCGGCCATAAAAATGGCCACCACCGCCGCCGATGCCGCGGTCGAGGTGCCGAAAATCAGCTTGAGTTGCTGAAACCAGACCATCTGGTAGATCAAACCACAGGTGCCGCTGCCGACCAGCAACAACGCCGCGAGCATGGATGACGGAGCCATGGGTCACCTCGAGGCCGGTCGGAACTAACCGGCAGTGGGTTATCGGCCCGGCTGGGTCGATGTTGCTGTCTACAATACAACAGCAATGCTTCGCTTCGAAAGGGGGTGCACGCGGTTGCCGGGTGGCTGGCTGGCGACTGCCCGAGTGCACCGGAATCGGGGTTGAATCAGGCGTCATGTTCTGCAATGATTGAGGGGCAGAACAGTGGGCACCCAGAGAGCGAGGTGAGGCGCGCGAGCGCGATCGATGCGACTGAACAAGAACCAGTTTCTCATCGTGGTGGCGGTGATGTTTGCCGTCGCCGCCGTGGTGGCGTGGCAGATCAAGTCGATGGCGGCTTCTGATCCGGCGTTGTCGCCCGATCTGGCCTTCCTCATGCTTTGGGGCATGGTCGTCATGTTTTGCTTGCGCGCCGAGTTCTGGGCCGGGGCGTTCTGGGCAACGTACGGCGGGTCGCTGCTCTTCTGTTTCGTCTATGTGTTGATCGCACCGCTCGAAGCCCCGTTGGTCCTGCTGTTGTTTCTCGGCCCGGCGATCTTGTGGCAACGCAAACAAATCGGCTGCTGGCCCATGCTGGCCATCGCTGCGGCGCTGATGGCGCTCAGCTACAAGGTGCTGGGGCGGCCGGGGTTGTTCCTGTTGCTGATGCCCACCTGTCACGTCGTGGCCATGCGTCTGGCCGCGCGTGTGCAGACACGGTATTCACGATTGTCGGTCGATCAGTCGGCGACGATGAGCCAGATCCAACGCGAGCAACAGGGCTTGACCAGCGCCGGCACCGCCGACTGGTTCGATCTGTTGCAGACCGAGATGGAAGCCATCCCGGCGCGACTCCACGATTTCTGGGCCGATCTGCGGGGTGAGAAGTCGCGTCACGACCCCGAGGATGAACGGGGGCTCGACCCGCGCCTGATGCAATTGCAGAACGCGGGATTGATGTCGCGGGCGTTGACCGATCTGTGCCGCCGCGACCCGCGTTTCGCCGCCGACCGTTTCGTCAAGCGTGTCGAAGAGGGGTTCTGGAAGATCCAGCATGCGTGGTACGGCCAGGCACTCGATTCGATCGCGCCGCTCGTTGGTGATGCCCTGTTCGAGCAGTTCCGCATGCAGATCGACGACCAGAAGGCCTGCGGCATTCGCTACGAGGCCGGCCAGATGACGATCTTCGACAACCGCATCGTGCAGGTGAACTCCGATCGCAACTTCGATGTGATTCATGTGTTCGTGCGGGCATCGAGCGCCGACAAACTGATCGATCTGAAGACGGGCAAGACCATCGCCGAAGAACAGGAACGGCGCCAGTTCAGTGAATACTGGTCGTTTTTGCGCCGCCCATCGGCGCAGACGCTCGAGAAGCCGGGTCTGCTCGAGGGTGCCTGTCCGAACTGCGGTGCGCCGCTCGAGATCGGGCAGAACACGGTCTGCGGTTCGTGCGGCTCGTATATCCGCTCAGGAACCCACGACTGGGTGCTGGCCCGTATCACCCACGCGAGCGAATGGGAATACACCGAACCGCAGTCGTTGCCGGGTTGGCGCGACATCGTCGCCGCCGACAAGAACTTCACCGTGCAGCAGATCGAAGACCGTGGCGGCGTCATGTTCTGGATGTTGCGCCTGGCTGAACGCCAGCAGCGCGACGAGCCGTTGCGCCGTTATGCCACCGCCACATGTTGCGAACAGTTTGCCCGACGCCTCGGGGCATTCTCGCGGGGCTGGACGTACATGGACAACATCGCTTTGGGCTCGGTTGGCGTGAGAGGGATACGTTGCGACAGCGAGTGGGATCGCCTGTATCTGCTCGTGGCGTGGCGCGGCATCCCGGTGCGCGTCGATGCCAAGGGGAGCGCCATCGCGGGCAGCCGGATGCCCCGCGTCGTTCGCGATGTGTTCGTGTTGGTGCGCCGGCACGGTCAGCAGACCGACGAACGCACCACGCTGTCGAGCGCGCACTGTCCGGGGTGTGGCGCGCCGCTGGCGTCGGCATTCACCGTGGCGTGCGAATACTGCAACCTGATCCTCAACGAAGGCACGGCCGGGTGGATTCTCGAGCGGATCACGCACGAGGGCGACCCGGAATACCTCGATCTGCGTCGGCGGCCGGCGGCAGCGACGCCGACAGCGGTCGATGAAGAGGACGGCGAACGCCGCTCGGCGGCCGATGTGCTGACCGTCATGGCGCAGGTGCTGCTGGCCGACGGCAAGATCGACGATCGCGAAATGAAGCTGCTGCGCGAGATGGCCGCGCGGTATCACGTCTCGGATGCGCGGCTGGAAGGGCTCATCGCCGCCCTGAGCGCCGGCGAGGTGCATGTGCCGGCGCCGGCCGACCAGACCGAGGCCTGGACCCTGCTCGAATCGGCGGCGCGCATGGCGCTGGCCGACAACGAGTTGACGCCCGAAGAGGAGCGCACCCTGACGCTGCTGGGGCAGTTCCTCGGCTACTCGAAGGCCGACGTGCAGCGGGCGATCAAGAAGGAGCAGAAGCGGCTGTTCGACCTTGCGCCGAAACCTGGTTACCAGCCCCGGAAGAAATAGAAGTGCAATATGATGTATTGCCATGTCTGATGCTTTCCGGGTGGGATTGTGTGGTCGATCTTCTCTGTTCCTGTGCCCTCGGCGTGCGGGCAGGCACGCGGCAACCCGTGTGACTGGCCGTCCTCTCGCAGGCCAGTCCGACGGGGACATGGGTTCGGCTGCGTGCGATCTCGGCAGGCGTGGCCGTCGCTCGTTTTCTGGTATGATTTGCCGGACCTTTGCAGGGTCTGGCGAAAGGAGTGACCCGTGACCGACCGCCGCCTGGGTTTCATCGGTTGTTTTGGATTCTACGTGTTGTGGCTCATTTTGAGCTACGGCATGGTGTTTGTCATGGGGCATGGGTTTCTGGCCGATCTGCAGATCATCGGCTACCGGGTGCCGTTGTCCGGCTTGTTCATCGAGGGGCTCGAACGCGATCACTCTGAGCTTCGTTGGCCGTTGAGCAAGCTCAAACGCGTCCGCTACGAGTGGCGCAATCAGCAGGCAGCCCAGGAAATGGACGACATGGACCGCGGCACCAGTGCGGTGGCGCCGGGGCGGTTGCGCCTGCTCTCGGCGGCCGACTGGGAGAACCCGGGGAGACCGAAGAGTACGCAGGCAAGTGGCGGCAGTGGCAACCGCACCGGCAGCGGGTCGGGGCTCACTTCGGCGTTTCTCAAGAACATGGGCACGACCCAGTTGCGGGTCTGGAACACCTGGAAGACCAGCCGTCAGCCGCTGCTGCCGGCCCCCGATCCGTATGGGTTCCCGGTGCTGCCGCTGGCCTCGCTCGCGACGATGCAGAAGACGTTTCCATCGTTGCGTTTTCTGGGGCCGCGGCGCGAGTCCTTTGCGGCGATCGGCGAAGTCGAGACGATGAGCGATGGTTCGGCGATTCTCGGCGTTGGTGCCGACCCCGCCGAGTGGGCGCGACACACGAACAGCGACGGGCTGGTCATGAGTTTCCCCATGGTGTGGCGCCACGCGCAGATGACCAAGCTGGTTCAGCGCAAGCAGACCGGGGTCTGGGCCTTTCTCACGTTGGCGATCGTGGGTCTGATTGTGACCGGTTGGCTTGCGGTCAAGCAG
>CAZADH010000082.1:0-21459 GCA_964483805.1 uncultured bacterium | reverse complement strand
GGTCACCATCGCCGAGCCGGCATTCTGGCAGGATGTCACCTTGGCGTTCTCGGAAGAGGCGGCGCAGGCGGTGTGGCAACTTGTATTGACGCCAGCAACACACAAAGACCCGGCCATCGACCGACTCACTCCGGCCGATGCCTTGTTGGTGGCGATCGTCCACCGCTCGTATTTTCACCGCGTCCCGTTCGACTGGTTGCTGGCGAAGCAGGCGAACTGGGTGATTCCGGCGGTGTTCGCCCAGCATCAGGTCATGGTCGATCCCGGGGCCCTGCCGTGGGAAACGGTGTTTCAGAAACCCGAACGGGTGCCGCTGCCCCTGCGCGAATTCTTCATCGAGAAGACGGCCGAGTTCTTCCGGGTGGCGACCGACGCGGTCAATCACTGGGTCGCGGGTGTCGCGCCGGTCCCCGAACCGCATGAGGCTGCGGGGCCTGGCGGGCGGGCGGCGATGTGGGCCGCGCCCGAGTTCCACCCGTTGAAGCAATATCGGTTCAAGTTCGAGAACATTCTCGAGGTGCTGCGTCTGCAGCGTCGGTGCGGCCCCTGGACCGAAGCGGTCCGGGCTGCCCTGGCGTACTGGACCGGCGAAGGCACACTCGGGCTCGACGATGACCGCTATATCACCGGTGCTGCGCAACAGTTTGGTTTGCTCGACGCGGTCTCCGGGTTCACCACGGCGGTGCAGGCGGTGTTCGACGTCGCGTCCGAGTCTGATCTCACCCTGGCAAGGAGCAACCCATGAGTCGTGCGTATTTACTGCGTATTCCTCTCGAAATGTGCCTGTCGGAGCGAGAACGGGAAGACCGCGGCAAGATGGAGTTCTCGTTCGACCTGCTCGGCATTCTGCCGCCCGAGAAGATGAAGGAGCTCATGGGCAAGCTCCTGGAAGCGGCGGGGTGGCGGCCGGTCGACGGTCACTACGAGACCACGCTGCCCGGGGGCGCGCGCGCATCGGTCGATCTGGCCCGCATGCGGCTCGAGGTCGACATTTCACCGACGCTGGGCGACCATGCCGAGGTCAATGTGTATGAAGAGAGCCTGCGCGGCACCGGGATCGAGGCCGGCGCGCGACGGGTGATCGAGGTGACCGAGTTGCAGCCACAACTGGCCTCTCGGGTCCAGGAGGCCGTGGCCAGACAACTGGAAGCCGCGCGCGAACCGTTGTTGCGGGCCGCGATTCAGGGTCGGCAGCAGCTCAACGCATTGTTGAAAGACGTGTACCGCGAGGCGATCAAAGAGAAGGCCCGCTCGTTGGGCAACATCACGTCGGTCTCGGAATCGAGCCAGGACGGCACGATGCGCATCCGCGTCGAGATTGCCTCGTAGCGCGACAGCGACTGGCGATCAGCTCTTGCGGTGGTTCTTCAGGATGCCTTTGACCATCTTGCCGAACTTCTTGTCGCGTTGACGCCGCTCGGCATACGACATTTGATTGAATGTCGTTTCGCGGACCAGTTTCAGGTAATTCTGATACCGCTCCTGGCTCAACTCGCCCTCGGCGAGAGCCGCGAGAATGGCGCAGTCGGCCTCGATCGTGTGGCTGCAATCGGTGAACCGGCAAGACCGCGCTTTCTCGGCGAACTCGGCAAAACTCAGTTCGACGCCCGCAAGACTGCCGATGGTCGCCAGTTCGCGCATGCCGGGGGTGTCGACGATGAGCGCACCGGTCGGCAGTCGCACGAGTTCGCGGCGGGTCGTCGTGTGTCGCCCCCGGCCATCGTCGGCAACCTCCTGCGTGTCGAACGCCGTCTGCCCGAGAATGTGGTTGAGCATCGTCGATTTGCCGACGCCCGAGGACCCGAGCAGGCAATAGGTGCGTCGCGGCACCAGCAGTGAGCCGAGTTGGGCGTGTCCGGCGCCGGTCACGTTGCTGATCGGCAGAATAGGGCAACGCAGGCCGGTGCTTTCGATCTCGGCGACGTGCCGGGCCAGTTCGTCGGGCGCGACGACGTCGGTCTTGGTGAGCACGACGGCGGGTTCGATCCGGCCCTCGTAAACCATGGCCAGATAACGTTCGAGCCGGCGCAGGTTGAAGTCGGCACCGCAGGCCTGCACGATGAACGCCATGTCGATGTTCGCGGCGATCATCTGGTGCTCGACCTTGCGGCCGGCCACCTTGCGGCGCAGCCACGACCGCCGCGGAAAGACGTGATGAATGATGGCCAGGGTGTCGGCGTTGAACACCTGGACCGCTGCGAAATCCCCGACACAGGGCAGATCGGCGGCCGTTTCGGTGCTGTACAACAGCTTGCCGGTGACTTCCGCCAGCATCTCGCCGCCGCTCGTGCGCACGAGAAAACTCTGGCGATTGACCGCGGTGACGCGCGCCGGCACGCAATCGGCCGGCACGTTGTCGAGATCGGCGATCGCCGGGAGATTGGTTAAACCGAGATCCGCAAGATCCGTTTTCTGGGTCATGGTCCCCATCGTCGCAGACCCGCGCCTGGGTTGCAAGTCGATTTTCTGGTGGTCGCGTTGCGAGTCGACGTTTCCGCCCACCCACAAATTTACTGAAGATTGCCGGTCGGGCAGGGCTCGCCGACGCGCGTCTGGCCAGGCTCGCTGCGGCTTTGAGGTTGCCCGTCCGGGCTGACAATGGTATCGTTGGCACGATAGACCGCTTGCATCTCGCATCGGCGAACAACCAGGAGGCGCTATGGTTCCTTCTTACCATCGACCGGCTTCACCGACCGAGGCCGTCCAACTCAAGGCGAAACTGGGGCCGGGCGCCGTTTTTCTCGCTGGGGGCACCGACGTCAATTGTCTGCACTCCCCGCGGCCGGCTGCTCTGATCGATCTGGTGGGGCTTGGCCTCGACAAGATCGAGGTCTCTGCCAACGGGCTGCGCCTCGGGGCCGGGGTCACGTTTCAGCAACTCATCGAGCACCGCGAGGTGCCGCAGTATTTGAAAACGGCGGCGGGGCAGATGGCGAATCGCAACATCCGCAATCGCGCCACGATTGGTGGGCATGTCGGCGCCAATCGGTCGTGTGCCGATTTGATTCCGGCGCTGCTGGCCGCCGAAGCCCAGGTCGTTCGCGTCGACGGCGAGATGCCGCTCGAGAAGTGTCTCGCCGGTGAACCGGGCCTGATTCTCGCCGTGGTCGTGCCCAAGAGCGCGCGTACGTTCGGACTCGCCCACCAGACCCGGACCGCGGCCGATATCTCGATCATCACGGCGGCGGCGTCGGTGGTGCGCGACGGCGACCGGATTGGCCGGCCGATCGTGGCCATCGGTGGCGTCGCCGCCCATGTCGTGCGCCTGCACACTGTCGAGCAAGCGCTCGACGGCAAGGCGTTGCCGAGCGGCGAGAAACTCGAGGCGATGATCGCCGGGGCGGTGCAGCCGATCGATGATCTGCGCGGCAGTGCGGCCTACAAGCGGCATCTCGCGGCGGTGCTTGGCGCCCGCGTGATCCGCGCCGCTGCGGCGGCCACCCCCGATAAAGGAGCACGCTGATGTCGATCAAGATCATGCTCAACGGTTCGCCTCGCCTGCTCGATGCCGAACCCGGAGAAAACCTGCGTGAGGTGTTGCGTCGCACCGGCGTCCTGTCGGTGCGCAACGGCTGTGACGGTGAAGGCACCTGCGGCGCCTGCGCGATCCTCATCAATGGCCGCCTGGTGAACACCTGCTTGCTGGTGGCCGGTCAGGTCGAAGGGGCCGACCTGCGCACCGTCGAGGGGCTTGCCCGCCCGCGCGAGCTGACCACCCTGCAAACCGCGTTTGTCGACGCGGGCATCGTGCAGTGCGGCTACTGCACCGGCGCCATGTTGATGGCCATTGCCGAGTTGCTCGAAAAGGTCGAGCGGCCCACGCGCGACCAGGTCAAAGACGCCTTGTCGGGCACGTTCTGCCGCTGTACCGGGTACGAGCAGATCTTTGGCGCCGTCGAGTTGGCGATCGCCCGCCGGCGCGATCCGAACACCCCGTTCGAGATGCCCAAGTTCCGCGAGGGCATGCGCTACGTCGGCGCTGCCAAGGGCAAGATCGACGGCTACCTGTTGGCGCGCGGCGAGTCGGCCTTCGTCGAGGATCGGGTGCGGCCGGGTCACTGCCACCTCAAGGTGCTGCCCAGTCCGCATGCGCATGCGTATATACGACGTATTGACACGGCCAAAGCCGAGGCGCTGCCGGGTGTCGTGGCGGTGTTCACCTACAAGAACTGTCCCGATGTCTGGTACAACCCGGCCGGTCAGGGGTTCCCCGAGCCGTCGCCCTACGATCGACGCGTCTTCGATCAGAAGCTGCGCCATGTCGGTGACCGCGTCGCCGGTATCGTTGCCGAATCGCTCGAGATTGCCGAAGAAGCGGCGAAGCTGATCGAAGTCGAATACGATGTATTGCCCGGTGTTTTCACCATCGACGATGCCAAGCGCCCCGGGGCTCCGATCGTGCACAATGCCCACGTCGAGTATGTGGTCGGGGCGCCGCCCGACCTGGCGAAATACAACGAGGGCGTCGATCCGCGGGAAGGCAAGATCATCTACCAGTTTCCGATTCACGCCGATCCCCACCGCAATCTGGCGGCGTCGGTGCACGGCGGCATCGGCAACATCGACAAAGGGTTCGCCGAGGCCGAGGTCGTGCTCGAACAGACCTACGAGACCGGCCAGATCCAGTGCACCCCGGTCGAACCGCACATCGTCTACAGCCGCATGGAGGGTGATCGCCTGGTATTGCATGCCTCGACCCAGGTGCCATCACACGTGCGGCGCATCATCGCGCGGATCCTCGGGGTGAAAGAAAACCGCATCCGCGTCATCAAAGAACGCGTTGGCGGCGGTTTCGGCGCCAAGCAAGACATGTGCCTCGAAGAGGTCGCGGCGTGGGCCACCTGGGTGACCGGTCGCGACGTGTTGTATCGCTACACCCGTGAGGAAGAGTTCATCAATTCGCGCACGCGCCACACCACCAAGGTGCGCGTCAAACTGGGCGCCAAAAAAGACGGGCGGCTGACCGCGGTGCACATGGACCTGGAAGCCAACACCGGCCCGTATGGCGCGCACTGTCTCACCGTGCCGATGAATGCCTGCTCGAAGGCGTTGCCGTTGTTCCTGTGCGACAACGTGCGTTTCGATGTGCATACATATTATTCGAATATCTCGCCGACCGGTGCCTATCAGGGTTATGGTGCGCCGCAGGGTTCGTATGCGTTGCAGTTGGCCGCCGCCGAGCTGGCCGAAAAGCTGGGCATGGACCAACTCGCGTTCCTCGAGAAAAACCGGGTGCGCGAGGGCGTCATGCTCGAGATTCTGCGCTGCCTCGGCGAAGGCCGCGAAGGCACGCCGCAACTGGTGCAGACCTGCGGCCTGGGGCCGGCGCTCGAGCAGGGCAAGAAACTGATCGGTTGGGGCAAGAAAGCGAAGAGCAGCGACCCCGATGTGAAGATCGGCCAGGGTGTGGTCATCATTCAACAGGGGTCGGGGTTGCCCGGTCTCGATTCGGCGAATGCGGCGATCACGCAGTTCGGTGACGGCACGTTCATGGTACTGTCGGGCGGCACCGACCTGGGCACCGGCCTCGAAACGGTCGCGGTCAAGCTCGTTGCCGAGACCCTGAAGGTCCCAATGGAAAACGTCGCCGTGCTCGCGGCCGACACCGACTCGACCCCGTTCGATGTCGGCGCGTATGCGTCGTCGGGCACCTACTTCTCGGGCGGCGCCGCGCTGAACGCGGCCCTGGTCATGAAGGCCAAGTTGATCAAAGAGGCGGCCGACATGCTGCAGGAACCCGAGAACAACCTCGAACTGGCCTGGCCCGGCGTGGTCAAGGGGTTGTCGGGGCAGGTCACCTACGAGCAGATCGCCCGGCGCACCCAGAGCGGCACCGGTCACGGTCAATTGATCGCGGCGGCCCACTTCATCACCGACAAGGGGTCGTTCCCCTACGGCGCGCATTTCTGCGAAGTCGCCGTCGACACGCGCACCGGCAAGGTGCGCATCTGTAAATACTATGCATTGCAGGATGCGGGCACCCCGATCAACCCCGAGTTGGCGCTGGGCCAGATCTACGGCGGCGTGCTCAAGACCATCGGCCACAGTCTCTACGAAGAGATGATCTTCGACGAGCAGGGCCGGTGTCTGAACCCCAACTTCATGGATTACAAGGTTCCGCAGATGGGCGATCTGCCCGACGACTTCAAGGCGGTGCTCGTCGACACCAACGACCCGTTCGGGCCGATGGGCGCGAAGTCGATCTCCGAAATCTCGTGCAACGGCGCCGCCCCGGTGATCGCCGCGGCGATTCACGACGCGGTTGGCGTCTGGATCCGCAGTTGGCCGTTCACCCCGGAAAAGATCCTGCGGGCGCTCGGTCAGGTCAAGTAAGGCATCCCTGGTGATCCTGGGCGTCTTGCTGGCCGCAGGGGCTTCGCGCCGCATGGGGCGCGACAAACTCGGCCTGCCGTGGCGTGGCGCGACGGTGCTTGCGGCCACGGTCGATCGGTGGTCGGCCGTGGCCGAGTTCGCGCACATTCTTCTGGTGCGGCGGGCCGGGGCCGAAGGGCCTGCTTTGCCGCGGGTGCGCACGCTGGTCAACCCCGATGCCGACGAAGGGATGGGCGGGTCGCTGCGTCTCGCTGCGCGCGCGCTGCCGCCCGAGACCACCGCCGTGGTGGTCGGGCTTGCCGACATGCCCGAGATCGCGTCGGCGACCATCGCCGCGCTGATCGCCGCCTGGCGCCCACTCGGCCCGCGCGGCATCGTCGCGCCGGCGTATGAAGGCCGGCGTGGTCACCCGGTTGTGTTCGGCGCCGGCCACTTCGCGGCGCTGCGCGAACTGTCGGGTGACCGGGGCGCAAGAGCAATACTCGAGCAATACAAATCGTCGCTCGCGCTCGTGCCGGTCACCGACCCTGGAGTGGTCCTCGATCTCGATACCCCAGCCGACCTCGAGGCACGGGCATGAAGGTGCTGATCCTCGGGGCGGGCGAACACGCCAGCAGTACCGCCCATCGCCTGTTTCGTTGCGGCTTTGCGGTGGCGATGACCGAGATCGCCGAACCACTGGCGGTGCGGCGCGCCGTTGCCTTCTGCAGCGCGGTCTGGGACGCTGAGATCACCATTGAAGGGGTGCGCGGGCGGCGGTACGAGCCCGGTGCGGACCTGCCTGCCGATCCCGATCATGTGGCGGTGGTGGTCGACCCCGAGGCGACGCTGCGCGATCGTTGGCGGCCCGACGTTCTCGTCGATGCGCGCCTGCTCAAACGGCCCGCGGCGACCGCGGTGAAGCAAGCGCCTCTGGTGATCAGCCTGGGGCCCGGCGCCGTGTGCGGTCGCGATGCACACCTGGTGGTCGAGACCCAGCGCGGACACGACCTGGGTCGCATCATCGAGACCGGCAGTGCGTCGCCCGACACCGGTGTGCCAGGAGCCATACAAGGTATTGCCTCTGAACGCGTGCTGCGCGCGCCGGTGGCCGGGCGGGTGCGCGGGGCACGGGCGATCGGGGATCTGGTGCAGGCCGGCGACGTGGTGGCCTGGGTCGGCGAGACGGCCGTGCCGACGCGGATTGCCGGGGTGTTGCGCGGCCTGTTGCGCGACGGCGCGATGGCTGAACCGGGCCTGAAGCTTGCCGACGTCGACCCGCGCGGCGAGGTCCGGGCCTGTTTCACGCTTTCCGACAAGAGTCGTACCATCAGTGGCGCTGTGTTGGAGGCGATCCTGTGGCGAGGTCGAGGCGCGCATCGATGAAAGCGCTGCTCGCTTACCGCGATGTCTGGTTGATCGGCGGCGGCGGCAAGACCACGCTGATGTTCGCCTTGGCGGCAGCCTGGGAAGGCCGCGGCGAGAGCGTCATCTGCACGACCTCGACCAAAATCTGGCCGCCGACCCCAAAGCAGTGCCCCGACGTGCGCACCGGTGAACTGGCCGCCGTCATGGCCGATCTGCGGGCGCGCCCGGCGTTGAAAGTTACGGTGGCGCATGCACCGACCACGGGCAAGTGCCATGGGTTTCCGGCCGACGACGTGTTGTCACTGGGCGCGCTCGCACGTCATCTGGTCGTCGAGGCCGACGGGTCGGCCGGACTGCCGATCAAGGCGCACGCGCCGCACGAACCGGTGATCGCTGCCGCGGCGAGTTGCGTCGTGGCGGTCGTCGGTGGGTGGTGCGTCGGGGCGCCGCTCGACGCCGAGCACGTGCACCGCCCCGAACGGTTTGCCGCGTTGTCGGGCTTGACGATTGGCGCGACGGTTGGGCCCGCCGACGTGGCCCGCGTGCTCCTGCACGACGAGGGCTGGTGGCGTGCCGTCCCCGCCGGTGCCGCGTTCTACGTGGTCGTGACCGGGGCCGACGCCGGCATCCTGGCCGCGCTGGCTGCGCATCCCCACGCCGACAGAATCGCGGGCATGGAAAACCGGCCCTGACTTGCTTGGCCGTGAAACACGGCAAACACCGACAGTGCCTGCCGTGGGCGGGCGCGTAACCTGACGCGAAAACAACGGGGGCGTATGACGTTTGTCATACGCCCCCGCGTTGCCGCTGAGAAGACGGCCTTATTCTTTCGCCGACTCCGGAGGGATCTCCCAGTTGTCGTATTCGCGCACGTCCATGATGCCGCCAATGATGGGCATGTTCTTGGCCATCCAGGCATGGAACCAGTCGACGGTGAACCAGAAGGCGTCTTCGTTCTTGTGCACCATAAACCGGTTGCGCAGGGTCAGCCACTCGCCGTTGTCTTTGACCTTGGCCATGCCCCAGAAGAACTCGCGGGCGCGATTCAACGGCACGTCGAAGAAAATGTTGGGGTAGTCACCGACGATGCCCGGATAGATCGAGGTGTAGTCGTACGCACCCTGGCCTTTGCGGGCCCAAAGGGTGTCAGTCACGAAGTTGTGCGCCGCATACCGGCGGTGCGCGACCATGGTGTAGATCCAACCCTGGGGCACGATGCGGATGTACGACACCGACGGAACACGTGAGTTGTAAAAACCAGAACGCTGCGTGACCAGCGACATGACCGTCTCGACATCTTCGCGGGTCGTGTCTTTGGCGGCGAACTTCGTCGGTTTGGTCTTGGCGTTCATGGCCATCGGGCCGGTGGGCCAGGCGGCGAAACGGCGGGCGACGATCTGGTCGAGCGCGCCGAGAAACGCTTCCCGTGCCGATTTGCCGGTGGCCTTCAGTGTCGGATCGCCGGGGCGGATGCCGGTGATACCGTCGGTGTTGCCCATGCTGCGGTCAGCGAAGAGAACCATGCCGGTCTGACCGACGGCACCCGAACTCCAGTCGTCGCGGATCATGGTGCGGGTGTCGGGCGGGAACAGCGACAGAAAGCGGTCTTCGGCCTCGATGCGCACGTGCATGAAGTCGCGGAACGTCAATAATTTGTGTTGCAGACTGCCCCACTCGCGGTAGTTGAACGACAGACTGTAGTAGGCGCGTTCGAGGTTGGTGAAGTTGAACAGATAGACCGAGATCGGCTGGCCACCTTCGCCACCGTAGAGCACCGAGGCGTTGGTTTCGTGGCGCAGGGCGCTGATCCAGGCGTTGGGATTGCGGTCGTCGCGTTGCGTCGAGGCATCGAACAGGCACTCGCCGTTCCAGACGTCATCGACCCGGAGTCCTTCCGGGCGCACCAGGCGCTGCCGCTTCTCGAGTTCCGTCAGATACTTGTCGTTGGTCTTGACCAGGGCGTTGACACCCTTCAAATACGAGGCGTCGACGCGGTAACCGTCGTTGACCAGGTCCCACTGGGCGGGACTGAATGCCGCCGCGCCGGTGTCTTGCGCAGTCGGATCGGCCTCGGGTTTGATGAACCACGCCCAAACGTAGTCGTCCATGGCCGACGTGGCTTTGCTGCCGTTGCAGACCGGCGAACGGACCAGGTTCTCGAGCACGTTCTTCGAGTTGTCGAGGAGGTATTTATAACGTATTGATGGTGGAATCTGCTGGAAGTAGATGAACGGGTTCTTGCTCTCGTAACCCGGCAGTTTGTCGACCTTCCAGGCCGGCGCCTCGTTCTCGAACAGGTGGCGGAGGCGCGCGAGTTTCTGATCGTCGGCCTCCCAGACGATGTGGTCTTTGAGGGCGACCAGATCGGTGATCTTGTCGAGGCGGTAGTAGAACTGGATGTTCGGCTGTGATTCAAAGGGCGGGTCGTTGGGGGCGTTGGTGACGAATTCCCGCACCGGGTAGTCGCCAGGCGGATTCGCGGCCCGCACCATCATGTAGAATTCGCCGGGCACGTCTTTGAAGGCGATGTGCGCGCGGAACAGATGCTCGTAGAGGAAGCGCGACACGAGGCGCTGCTTGTTGTTGGGTTGATTCAGATACGCTTCCCAGCGCTCGACCGTCGACATCTTTTTCGGGGTCGCGTGGTTTGCCACCGCGGCGGCCGACGGGCCCTGGGCGCCTTTGAGAATCCAGGCTTCCATGATGTCGAACTCGCCCGCTGCGTAACCGCCGTCGGACAACCGCTTCAGACCGGGGCAACCGAACGGCATGCCGCCGCCCGGGTTCTGCAGACGCCACTGCGTGTATTCAGACGCATTGGCAACGCACTGGTTCGTGCCGCCGTCGTAACGGTCTTGTTCGAGTTTGCGCACCGAGGTGCGGTCGAAACCAGGCTTGTTGACCTGGTTCCCTTGCAGAATGAACTTGTAGAGAAGTGAGTCGGTCGCATTGGCGCCCCCCTGACTCGCATCGGGGGCAACCGGGTTGAACCGCTGATCTTCGGGGCGGTCTTTCTGCCACGCGTCTTTCCAGGCTTGATCGGAACCCTGGAGCGGACCGTCTTTGAGGCGAAGGGCTTCGAAACCCTTCACGGCGAGATCGGTGCGGCTCTGCACCTGCGTGCCGCCTCGTTCTAGGCCCTTGTATGACACGAGCTTGAGACTGCACGGCGAGTTCTCGCAGCCGTGGCACACCGTGCAACGGCGGCCGAGAATGGGTTGAATGGTGTCGAAGTAATAGTCGGCCAATTCGCCGCCGTTGGTGACGCTGACGTTGCCGGTTTCGAACGGGGTGGCCCAGGTCGTGGCCGGCAGAACCGTGATCAGCAGTGCGAGCATGCCCAGGCAGACCGTCCACAGGAGGCTGCTCCCGTGGCGATGGGATGACGTGGGCGACCGGACTTGATGTATCTTCACTGTCGACAGCAGCATGAGTTCCCCCCCCGGTTGTTCGTTCGCTTTCGGTGTGATGAGCGTTTCGCTCTGTCGCGAACGATACCGATTGTAAATTCTAGCCGAGAACCCGGGGGGTGTCCACTTTCGGGAATTCGGCGGCGGATGGCCTTGTGATCATTGGCACTTTCGTTTCCGCGGCCCAAACATAATGTGGCACAATGTTGCTGCAACAGAAACGTTGGTGAGGTAATCGTGAACACCAGTCAATGCCGTCGACCATGACCACGCCGCCGGAATCGTGCATTGGAGAGGCGGCTGTCGGTTGGGGGACGCAGTTCCAGAGCACCCCTGACGAGTGTCGTGCCGTGCTCGATCGAAACCGATTGGTTCTGTTGCGCGCCCGTCTCGACGAACCACCCGACACCGTGGCGCGCTTGCGGGCACTGCTCTCTGATGACGAGTGCCGGCGGGCCGACCGGTACCGCTTCGAGAAAGACCGTCGCCGGTTCATCGTGGCGCGGGGAACCCTGCGCTCGCTGGTCTGCCGCTTTCTCGGCGGCGACCCGCGTGAGCCTCGGTTCGCCTACGCGCCGAATGGCAAACCGTATCTGCCCGAGAGCCGGCTGCAGTTCAACCTCTCGCATTCCCATGAACTCGCGGTCTATGCCTTCGCCTGGAATCGCGTGGGGGTCGATGTCGAGCACGTGGCCGGCGTGCGATCGTTCGCCGGGATTGCCGAGCGCTACTTCTCGCCCGGCGAACGGGCGTTGCTCGCCGCGACTCCGGCCGAACAGCGGCAGCGGCGGTTCTTTGCGATCTGGGCCTTGAAAGAGGCCTTCGTCAAGGCGACAGGCGAAGGTATGGCCGGTATTCGAAGAAGCAATACAATGTATGACACAGGGGGCGATGCCGGTTTTGAGCCGATGGGTCGTTTGCACTGCCCGAAACTGACGTTTGGGACAGCCATCCATGGCGGCAAACGCCCACTTCGCGCATCCGTGCGCTCGGGTCGCCCCGACGAGGTCGGCGGCTGGGCATTTTCGACGTTCGCTCTCGATGCCGATTATGTGGGCGCCTGGTGCGTCGAACTTCGCTGATCGCCGGCTGCAGTTAACCGAAACCGCCCGCCGGTTGTGGCGGGCGGTCTGTCGATGGGGCCGTAATCCCGGGCCGGGTCAGTTCTTCAGCGCCGTGACCGGCAACTCCGGATCACCATACAGATTGTAGAGGTCGGCAACCCAGGCCCAGGACGCCGTGCCTTCGGTGTTGTTGAACCCATGGAGCGCCGTGGCCATTGTTGCCTTCATGAACACGTCGCCGACGCATGGCTGCGGTTCGACGTAGGTGTAATACATGAGGTTCCAGGCGAACGTGTGATTTGGGATCGTCGGGCTCGGTTGAATCGCGCCGATCGCTGCCGAAACACCGCACGACTGTGACGTGAGCAGGTTTTCGCACAATCCAAATACCCGCTTGCCACTGGCGTCGGTCATCTGCCCATTCAGACAGGCGACGGCGTAGAACACCGGCGGAACCGCGGTCTTGAGCTCGTACCACTGCTTCTGCTGGCTGCCCCAGTAGTCGAGATACTTGGTGGCAATGAAATCAGTGCCGCCGTGGCCACGATACAGCATGACGCCGACGCCGCTCTTCAACGCGGCATAAAAGTCTTCTTTGCGCGAATTGAGGCCGCCGTTGGCCGGACTCGCGGGGAGAACCATGCGGGGCTCGAGCTTGGTCTTCGCGTGCGGGATCACCGACTCGACGATTTCCTGCACGCAGCCCTGGTACTTACCGGGCGCTTCTTGCTCGTGCGCGATCAGCATCGGCCGGGTCTGGAAAACCCCCGGATTCTGCCAACGGCGCAACGTCTTGGCGATGACGGTGTCGAGCTCAGATTCGGACACGACCGGGAAGCGGCCGACGCGATAGCTGGGGAACGCATCGTTGCCGTGGTTGCGATACACGTAGTCACCGTCGCGGCAATCGGGGTCTTTGTCGTCTTCGAACGGGCTGCAGTAGGGCTTGGAGGGCAGAATTGACGAGTGGCCGACGAGCAGAATCGAGCGGGTGCCGCGACTGCCGGCTGCTTCGATGACCTTGTCGATCGCCTCGACCGTCGCCCCGATCTGTTCGAGGGTCTTCACCTCGAGATCGGGGTGCTGTTTGCGCTTGAAGTTGAGAAACGGCGTCAGGCTCTCGAGAAACCGCTCCGGCGTGATCACCAGGTAGCCGCTGTGCGCCTTCTTTACGTTGTCGGTCTCGGTAACGCCGTCTTTCGGGCTGTGGAAGCGGCGCAGCGCGATGCGGGCCTCTTTGAGAAAGCGGATCTTGCCCTCGGATGGAACATACTCGAACGGAATCAGCGTCAGGCTGATATAGGTTCGCTTCCAGATGGTTCGCGGGTTGCTCAACGATACGCGCATCGTCTTGAAGATATCGTCGGTGCGCTTATAGGTCTTTTCGTTGGTGACTAGGTTGTCGAGTTTGTCGATGTCGGATGTCGGCGGCTGGGCTGGATACCAGCGGCCGAAGGCCTCTTCGGTGGCCCAGTCGCACTCGATGCTCTCGAAAGTCACCGTCTCGCCGGCAGCGACCGGCAGGATCTTCGTGAACACCGGTGTGTCTGGGTCACCCAGCGGACTCACGAAACCGCAACCCGGGAACGACGGAAGCGTATACATCTTCGACAGGTGGCGGCATTCCCACAGGTTGAACGACGAGAACTTCACCGTGATGATGGTTTTGCCCTTTTCTGCGGATTGCACCGTAACCTGCGGCGCTTGTGGCCGGCCCGAACGCACCTTGACCGAGCCGGCCAGTTTCCATTCCTGGGCCGGGGCTGTCGAGGCAAAAAGAACGAGCATGGCCAGAGCGCACAGAACCATCGCTCGGGCGGTTCGCGGCAATGTCGTATTCATCGGTGCTTCCTTGTTTTGTCTCGCCTTGCGAGAGTAGTGAAGAACACGAAACGTGGCACCTGCCAGAGAACATCGTTTAATTATTACCAGATCGGGCCGGGGTACCCGCAAGAGTGTGTGGACAGGGGACAGACCCTATGGTCTGTCCCCTACCCGTAGCAACCACGCCTCGATCGCCTGGGTCTTGCCCTTGACGCGGTCCTGGGCCAGTCTCTCGACCACCAGTTCAGCAGGCAGCAGTGCACGGGTGGCGCCCGAGACCACGACCCGCGATCCGGCCACGGTGTGGGCCATGGCGGTCAGGCGTGCGGCGAGGTTTACCGCATCGCCGATCACCGTGTAGTCGAGGTGGATCCGTCGGGCACCGAGGATGCCGGCAACGACATACCCGGTATTGACGCCGATCGCCAGGGCCAGCGGCGCGTCGGCCAGCGCGGCCCGGACCCGCGCCACCACCGCCATCGCCGCCTGCACTGCTGCTGCGTCGCCACCCAGGGCCTGGTGGTCAAAGAACATCATCACCTTGTCGCCGATGACCTTGTCGATGACACCGCCGCACTCCTTGACGCCCGTGCTGCAGGCCGCGAGATGGCGGCCCAGCAGTCCGAACACGGTGCCGGCCCCGTGCAGGGCTGCGTACTCGTCGAACCCATGCAGGCACGAGAAGACCACGGTCATCGTGCGGCGCTCGCCGGCCTGGGCCGCGGCAAACGCTGCTTTGTCGCGCACGACCGCTTGCACGGCGGTCGAAACGAACCGGCCCAGCAGGCTGCCTTCACGCAATCCCTGCGTCATGACATTGAACGACCGGGCCAGCGAGCCGAATTCGTCAGCGCGGCTCTCATCGAGACGGATGTCGTAGTCGCAGGCGGCGATACGCCGGATGCCGAGCGCCAGTGCGTGCAGCGGTCGCCCGAAGTGCAGGAACACCAGCACCGCCAGCAGCACCGCCACCACCGCGGCCAATGCCGCCAGCGTCGCGAACTCGTGCTCCGATCGGCGCAAATCGTCCAGTAGTCCGGCGATCGGTTGCGCACCGGCCAGGGTGGCCAGCGCCAGATTCTTGCCAGGCACGGCGCGCAGCAACAGCGCCCGCGAAGCTTCGAAACACGCGCCATCCTGGGCCATTTCCGAGCGACGCGAACAGTCGATCAACTCATGCATCATCGGCGGCACCACGAACCCTGGGTGTTTCCGGGTGTAACCCAGGTGGTCGCCCTTGCGCACCGCAACGATCTCGACGCCGCGTAGCGGCAGCAGGGGGTGGTGTTGCGCCACCGCATCGAGCCACCAGTCCTCGAGGGCGTAATTCGACCAGATCCGCCAGCACAGACCAATGGGTGCACCGTCGCGCCACAGTTTTGTGGTCACCATGTCGTAAACCAGCGACGAGTTTTCCGCATGCATGACCCTGAAGGGGTTGGCCAGGAAACTCAGGTAATTGTCGGGTCCGAGCATGCCCCTGATCAGGCGGAACAAGAGATCGCTGCCGATCTCGGCCTTCACGTCCTCGAGGTTGACCCGCCCCGACTCAGGTCCGGTCTCCGAGGAGGCCGCAGGCGCACCGGTCAGGGCAAACACCTGGCGCAGGGCATCGGCAATCGCCCCAACGAAGACGTCGACATCACTGCCGCTGCTGCTGTTGAGAAACGATCCGCCCCGCAGACCCCCGGGCCCGCCGATGCCGAGCATGAGCACGCCGCCGTCACAGTGGGCCGGGTATTGCGGGCGCGCCTGGTCGACCAGGTGGCGCGCCAGAACGTCGCCGGCTGCCGGATCGATGCGACGGGTGAATGAAGCGACGATCGGGGCGCTGCCGATGGCCCGCACGCGCTCGAGATGGTCGGCCTGAAATATGTCGTATTGCTCGTCGATGCGCTTCAATGTGTCGGCAAGGTCGTCGGCGGCACGTCGCAATACCGTGTATTCACGATCGCCGAGATTCACCCGCATCACCAGGCGCGCCAGGCCGACGGGAACGACCGCCACCACCACGAACCCCAACAGGATGGTGACGCCGACATTCAGGCGCGGCCCACGACCGGTGAGCATCTTGCGCCCGACCAGGACCAATGTCGCCACCAGGGCGAGGGCGGCGAATGCGTCGGCAAGCCGCTCGGCACCCATGGCCGGAACTCTGGCCGGCAGCGGGGTCGCTACCAGGGCCCGGTACGGCAGACCGGTCAGCACGCGGTTGCCCGTGATGAACCAGCCGCCGCACTGCATCTCGAACTGCTCGGGCAGGTCGGCGCGCCGGCGGCGGCACAGACCCTGCAACGGCCACTGCTCAGCGAACCCGGCGGTCATGAACTCAGGTTGCCCCTCGGCATCGGGCAGAAGCGCGATCTGCACCGGCCCGCCTTCGGCCTCGGCCACGACGCGGCGGCAGCCGAACGTGGCCGGAAACGAGGTCAGGTCGAGGAACACCGCCAGCATGAGGCGGTTCGGGGTGGTGCGAGGGTAGACCCAGAACATCCCGCGTACGCCCCGATCGTGGATGACCGAGACGAGCATGCCGTCGTGCCGTGAGGTCATCTGGTATTGCAGCTCGGGCACCAGCTCGACCGGCACTGGGAACCGCAGATACCGTGACAAGGCGGTCGCCGCTTCCGTCATCGAGGCGACCGGATGACTCTCCTGGTCCATCAAACGCACCAACAGGTCGAGCGATGCTGTGGCCGCATCAGTCTCGCGCGACGTGCAATACAACGTCTGTAAAGGGCCGTCTCCGCGCCGCAATGCCGTGACCAACGTGTGTGCCGGCAGAACGCCGGCCAGTTTCGCCTGCCAGACCGCGGCCACCCGCTCAGGCAGATCGCCGCCCGGGGCCGGCGTCGGATCGTCCCGGCGCGTTCCCGATGTGGGGTCGTGTGTCGGAGCCGGCTCCGGGCGGTCGGTGGGCGCGCTCATCGACGCCAGTTCGTGGATCTGCCGCTGAAAGCGCATCAACAGCGCTTTGAGCTGGATATCCCAGCCGCACGACTGCCGCACGTCGCGCAAGCTGTCGCGGGCGGCATTGCGGGCGGCATCGGCGGCCCGTGCCAGGGCCAGCGCATCGGTCGAGCCGCGATCGGCAAAGTAGGTGACGAATGGGGTGATCAGTAAGAAGAAATACAACGCGCGATCGAGCCAGGTGCCCAGGCGCGTCGAACTCAACACGTGACCACCTCCAGGCCCGCGTGGGCGCAGAGTCGGGTTACGACCACGTCGGGGCACAACGCCGCTAACGCAGGTGCCAGAACGATGCGGGTATGGCGACCGGTCTTCGATTGGGCTTCGAACTCCTCGGCGGCGGTGCGGGCGTGCCCGATCACGGTGAATTCCATGCGGTCGGCCGACCCGAATGTGCCGATCATCAGGGGACCGGCCGCGATGCCCACGCCGATTTCATAGGGGAAGAGGCCGCGGGCCGCCCGCTCGGCGATGATGCGCTCGTGACCGCGCCGCATGCCGCGTCCGGCCTCGATCGCCGCCCGGGCCGCCGTGCCGGGGTCCGGGTCGAGAAACACGGCGATGATCGCATCGCCGATGAACCGGTCGATGACCCCGTGGCACCGCTCGATCTCGCCGCTCATCGCCTCGAGGTGATGGTTGAGCATCTCGACCACACGCTCGGGCGGGTGTTCCTCGGAAAGCGTCGTAAAGCCGCGGATGTCGGAGGCGAGGACGACACCGTGGCGCGACTGGGGTGCGGCCGGAACCGACCCGGCAGCGGCGATGCTCACGGTCAGTGCACCCGAGACGAAACTGGCCAGCTCGCGTCGCTCCTTGAAACCGACCACCATGCGATCGAAAGCGCCGGCAATGTCGCCGAGTTCGTCGTCGCGCCGGACGTCGAGCCGGGTGTCGAGATCCTGGGTCAGGATCGCCCCGATGCCACGTTCGATGGCCGCCAACGGTTCGAGAAAGTGGCGGGTCAGTCCGAGGCCGATCAGGGCAAGAAACAGGGTCACGCCCAGCAAGGAGGCATACAATATATTGCTTTCATTCCCGGCCTGCGTCAGAATCGGGGTCAGATCGACGGCCACGGCCAGGACGACCCCCGGCATGCGCCGGCACGGGTGCGCGATGGCCACCACGCCGCCCTCGGGAGCGCTCTCGACGTCGGTCTGCCGCCAAACGGCAGCCGCCATGCCCCGTCCCATGGCCGCGATCACCGCCGGGGTCGGCTGCGAGGCAGACGCGATCGTGACCGCGTCGCCTTCGCGGGCGATCGTGCGCATGGCGAACGAATAGGCGGGAGACCGGCGCGCGACGCGATCGAGCGCGTCGCGCGTGTACTGCAGGAAAGCGGCCGACGCCCGCGCGCGAAAATAGATGCCGCTGTGCAGATCGAGATCGCGGCTGATCACGTCGCCCAGTTGAAACAGGCGCTCGTCGCCCAGATCGAAGTAGGTGCCGCGATTGGTTGCCAACCACACCTGCCCGCGTTTCTCGCGATCGATCATGGCGTTGTAGGCATCCTGAAACTGCCGGTCCCGCGCCACCAGAGAGCCGGCCAGGCCCGGGTACCGGCCAGCCTGCAGATACGACAGGGTCCCGTAGGCCACCGGTGACAGCAGCACCGACAGTGCGGCGAACGATTCCCCGACCCGCGTGTTCTCGCTGATGACCAGCGTCGGCCGCCCGAACGGAATCAGTGTCAGTGACTCGAGCGGCAGGCCTGCTGCTGCAAAGCGGCGAAAACAGGCGGTGATTTGCGGATCGCCAAGGTGCGGCGCGCTGGCGAGGACCGCCGCCTTGAAAGCGCTGTCGGCGCAGTGGTTCCGACACAGTTCCTTGAACTCGGCAAACCGTGTTTGGGCGCCGGCATCGATCTCCTGCAGGATGGCGGCGCCGTCGCGGACCGCCTCGTCGACGCGGCGGTCGCGCGCGTGCTCGATCATCGTCGTCCCCATGGCCAGAACCCCCAGGAGCGGGACGCCACCGACGAGAGCGATGAATCCGAGCATCCAGGGCCGCATGCCCAGGCGCAGCGGACGCCCCCGCACGACGATGGCCAGCCCGATACCCGCCCACAGCAATCCCCAGGCGGCGCCGGCCGTGCGCATCGTGTCAAGGTCGACCTCGGCCAGGCGATGACCCCTGATCAACCACAACTCGTAGGGCAGTTCGGCAGCCACCGCCGTGCGGAAGACATGCAGCCCCGGTTCGATCTCGGTCAATTCCCCCAGGCCGGCAAAGCCGCGACCCGAGCCGGCGGCGGCCACGCGTCGCAATACATTGTGAATCTCTGGTTGGCTGCGCAGTTCAGCAGGAACGAGCGGGCGCATGCTGTCGGCACAGCTCACGATCGGGATCAGCACCGGCCACCAGTTTTCGTCGGCCCCGCGTGCCGTCGAGCGCAACGCGAAATCGAGAACGGTCAGTTCATCGATACGATCGGGCACGACCACGGCGTACGCGCCGGCGACCCGGCCGCCGCCGATCAGTTGCCCCCACAGCAGCCATCCCGGCTCGCCGCCGAAGACGACGCGAATCGGTCGCCCCTGGCGCTCATGCCAGATGACTTCGGCGGTGCGCAAGGCGCCGAACATCTGTACGGCGCGCTTGTCGATCGATGCCGAGGATTCACCACCGTGGGTGCCCCGGTCGATGATGTCGGTGAGCAAGCGGGCCAGATAGCGGGCCTTCTCGTCGCACAACCCCGGCCCCGTCAGGGGTTGCAGGGTCACGCCTGCGGAGGCGGTAAACCCGTAGAGGCGCGTGCCGGTCGGCCGGTGCGATGGCGGCCACAACCGTCGGAACGCCGTCGCCAGATTCTCGGCGTTGAACCGATGGGCCGGCAGTCCGCGCACGTCGGCTTCCAAGGCCTGCGCCATGCGTGCGAGCTGGGTCGGCAAGCGAAAACCGGCGCGAAACTCATCGGCCCGTCCATGCAACCGATTGCGCCAACGCGCCTTCAGTTGGTCGTTGCGCGACTCCACCTGCCAGTTCGACCAGTGAAAGTAGATGAGGATCGGCAGGCCCGACACCAGCAACGGCACCAACAGGGGCCAAACCAGCTTGATCCGCTGTCGCACTCCGTCCACCACCGCCCGAGTCCGAATGGGGAACCCGGACTCAGTGTAACCGAGGACGTCGGGTGCGCCTACCAGTTTGGGGATAGGGGACAGACCCCAGGGTCTGTCCCCCACCCACTAACTCATGCGAGATCGAAGCGATCGAGGTTCATGACCTTGGTCCAGGCGGCCACGAAGTCATGCACGAACTTCTCGTGTGCGTCGCGGCACGCATAGACCTCGGCCAGCGCCCGCAGTTGCGAGTTCGCCCCGAAGATCAGGTCGATGCGGGTGGCCGTCCAGCGCAGTTCACCGGACGTGCGGTCGCGCCCCTCGAACACCTCGCCGTCGGCCGTGGGTTTCCAGGCCGTGCGCATGTCGAGCAGGTTGATGAAGAAGTCGTTGGTCAGGGTGCCCGGCTGCTTCGTAAATACACCGTGTTGACTCTGCCCGAAGTTCGCGTTCAGCGCCCGCATGCCGCCGATGAGCACGGTCATTTCCGGCGCGGTCAGCGTCAGCAACTGGGCGCGGTCGAGAAGCATCTCCTCGGCGGTGACGGCGTATTTCTTCTTCTGGTAGTTGCGGAAACCATCGGCCTTGGGCTCGAGCACGGCGAACGACGGGGCGTCGGTCTGCTCCGGCGTGGCGTCGGTGCGGCCCGGGGTGAACGGCACCGTCACCGGATGGCCGGCCTTTTTCGCGGCTTCCTCGACGGCGGCACAGCCCGCCAGAACGATGAGGTCGGCCAGCGACACTTTCTTGCCGCCGCCCGCCTTCTCGTTGAACTCGCGCTGCACCTTCTCGAGGGCCGACAACACCGTCTGCAACTGCGCCGGTTGGTTGACTTCCCAGTCTTTCTGCGGTGCGAGGCGGATGCGCGCACCGTTGGCGCCACCGCGCTTGTCAGATCCGCGGAACGTCGAGGCCGAGGCCCACGCGGTGCCGACGAGTTGCGCCACCGCCAATCCCGACGCCAGGATCTTGCCTTTGAGCGCAGCGATGTCGCCCGCGTCGATGAGCTTGTGGTCGACAGCCGGTACCGGGTCTTGCCAGATCAGCACTTCGGCCGGGACCTCGCACCCCAGGTAGCGGGAGCGCGGTCCCATGTCGCGGTGGGTCAACTTGAACCAGGCGCGGGCGAAGGCATCGGCGAACTCGGCCGGGTTGGCGAGGAACCGCCGGGCGATCTTCTCGTAGGCCGGATCGTAGCGCAGCGACAGGTCGGCCGTCGTCATCATCGGCCGGACCTTCTTGGACGGGTTGTGGGCATCGACGATCATGTCTTCGTCGGCCACGTCCTTGGCGAGCCACTGGTTCGCGCCGGCCGGGCTCTTGACCAGCTCCCATTCATATTTGAACAAGACTCTTAGGTAACCCACATCCCATTTGATCGGGTTGGGTTTCCAGGCGCCTTCGATGCCGCTGCTGATCGTGTCATCGCCCTTGCCGCTGCCGAAGCTG
>CAZADH010000081.1:0-21604 GCA_964483805.1 uncultured bacterium | reverse complement strand
TCCCGACGACTTGCAGCGGTTCTTCGAGGTCAAGGGCGAGCACGACTACTTCATGGAGGAATACCTGTCGGGCGTGATCGAGTCGTTCGACGGCCTGGCCGACCGCCAGGGTCAGATCGCGTTCTGCACCTCGCACGTATTCTCGAACGACATCCACAAGGTCGTCGTCAACAACGAGAATCTCTATTATTATTCGCAGCGCGAGCTGCCGGCCGATGTCGAAGCCGCGGGACGGGCGGTGGTTAAGGCCCTCGATATTCGCGAGAAGTTCTTTCACATCGAGTTCTTCCGCCTGCCCGACGGCAGCCTGCGGGGCCTCGAGGTCAACTTCCGGCCGCCGGGTGGCCTGACCACACACATGTTCAACTACGCCTGCGACGTCGACGTCTACAACTGGTGGGCGCACATCGTCGCCGGCAAACCGTATCCCGGTCAGTTCGAGCGCAAGTATCACTGCGCCTTCGTCGGCCGCAAATACGACCGGCCCTACGAGTACGACCACGACGGCGTTGTCGCCAAACTCGGGCCGGCGCTGGTGCACGTGCAAGACATGAACCCGATCGAGTTTGCGGTCATGGGCAACGTCGGCTACCTGGTGCGCAGCACCGACCGCAACGAACTGCTCGACCTGATCAAGGTCATCACCACCGAAGCCCGGAGGTAATACGATGCGACGCGAATACCATCAGATCCACAGCGACGCGGTCGGTCGACCGCTCGAGGTCTTGTCGTTCGGTCACGCGGGCAAACCGATGCTCGTGTTCCCGTGCTCGGCCGGCCGGTTCTTCGATTGGGAAAACTTCGGCATGGTCGAGACGGTGGCCCCGTTCATCGAGGCCGGCAAGCTGCAGGTGTATTGCGTCGACAGCCTCGATCGCGAGAGCTGGTATGCCGGGGTGCACCCGGCCGACAAGGCGCGGCGGGCCAACGATTACGACTGGGCGATCACCCACGACATCGTGCCGTTCATCAAGAAGCACAGCGGCCGCAACGGCAAGATCATGACGCACGGGTGCAGCTTCGGGGCGTATCACGCCGCGAACTTCTGGCTCAAGCACCCCGATCTGTTCGACCTGGGGTTGTTGCTCAGCGGCAACTACAGCATTGCGTTCTGCGTCGGCGATTACCGCAACGACGACATCTATTACAACGATCCGTTGATGTATCTGCCGAACCTCAACGACGAGCACGTGCTCCAGAAGATGCGCGACAACCTGCTGATCATCGTCAGCGGCCAGGGCGCCTGGGAAGACTGGCTCGGCGAGGCGCGCGAGATGGCGGGCCACCTGGCCAAGCGCAACGTGCCGCATCTTCTCGACATCTGGGGATACGACGTCAACCACGACTGGCCCTGGTGGAAACGGCAGATCGTCTATCACCTCGAGAAGCTCGATGCGGCGCAATGGCTCACCGACACCCGCACCCTCGACAACACGGCGGTCACCGGCTACCTGAAGCGCTTCGCCAGAATCTGAGCCAAGAGACCACGGGAATGTCATACTGAGTATTGACACGTCCACAGCAACCACCGGCGACCAGTCAATTTGACCGCGGTCGCCGGTGTTGTTTTTAACGTCGCACTCGTCTTACACTGACAGGCAGTCGGCTCGCCCGCACTCCGGCGAGACGGCACGACAACGGGCGAAAGGGAAGGACACAACAATGCAGATCAAGTTTGGCACTTCCGGTTGGCGGGCCGTGGTGGCCGATGAGTTCACCTTTGCGAACGTGCGCGTTTGTATCCAGGCCATTGCCGAGCACCTCCAGGCGAAGGGCGAAGCGGCCGGCGGCGTGGTGGTCGGCAGCGACACCCGGTTCATGTCGGCTCATTTCACCAGCCTGGCCGCCGAAGTGCTGGCCGGCAACGGCATCAAGGCCTTTCTCTGCGGGCGCGACACGCCGACCCCGGTGATCAGTCACGAGATCCTGCGCCGCAAGGCGGCCGGCGGCATCAACTTCACCGCCAGTCACAATCCGCCCGAATACAACGGCGTCAAGTTCAGCCCGGCGTGGGGCGGCCCGGCGCTGCCCGAGACCACCGGCGACATCGAGAAGCGCGCCAACGCGCTGCTGGCCAACCCCAAGGTCAAGACGATGCCACGTGCCGAAGCCGAGAAAAAAGGCCTGATCGAGGTCATCGACCCGGGGCCCGAGTATTTCAAGACGATCAAGAGCAAGATCGACTTCGACGTCATCAAGAAGTCGAAGATGAAGTTCCTTGTAAACCCAATGTATGGCACCGGCCGCGGTTATCTCGATAAGCTGCTGGCCGACGCAGGTTGCGATTATGCAGTAATGAACGATCACCTCGACCCGTATTTCGGCGGCCTGCCGCCCGAACCGTCGGAGCACGAGATTCCCGACATGATCGCCAAGATGAAAAAGGGCGGCTTTGCGCTCGGCCTGGGCACCGACGGCGACGCCGACCGGTTCGGGATTCTCGACGGCGATGGCCGGTTCTTCGAGCCGAACACGATCCTGGGCATGTTGCTCGATCACCTGGTGCAGACCCGCAAATGGCCGGGCGGCGTGGCCCGGTCGGTCGCGACCTCGCATCTCGTCGACGCGGTGGCTCGCCACCACAAGATCGAGTTGTTCGAAACGCCGGTCGGGTTCAAGTTCATCGGTGACCTGATCAGCAAAGACAAGATCGTCATGGGCGGTGAAGAGTCGGCCGGCCTGACCATTCGCGGCCATGTGCCCGAAAAAGACGGCATCATCGCCTGCCTGCTCGTCGCCGAGATGGTCGCCACGCGCAAGAAGGGCCTGGCCGCCATTCTCGACGAACTCTACCAGCGCGTGGGCACCTATCTGACCAAGCGCCTCAACTTCAGGCTCGGCGAAGACCAGAAAGCAAAACTGGTCGCCAAACTGAAGAACCCGCCGACGACGGTGGCGGGGTTGAAGGTCGAGAAGGTGATCACGATCGACGGCACGAAGTATTTACTCGAGGGCGACAACTGGGTATTGATGCGGCTTTCGGGCACCGAGCCGGTGGTTCGTTTCTACGCCGAAGCGCGCGATCAGGCGACGCTCGACAAGTTGCTGGCGTTCGGCAACGAGTACGTCACCAAGTAACGACCGCGGGGGCCGCGGGATTCGGAGAGCACCCCGCGGCATCCCACCGGATCGGTTCGGACAGGAGGGCGGGTTGTTCCGCAAAGATCGGCAAGGTCCGTGTCGGTCGCGGACGCACCACCGATGACGTCGCCAGGGCGCGACAGACCGCGGATCCTCACTCGCGAGAGATACAGGCCAGGTCCTCGTGATATACTGAGCCCGTGAAACCGCTTCGCTTCGTGGGGTCAAGCCTCGACGATCTTCGCAATTTTCCGGCCGAGGCACGCCGTCACATTGGCTTCGAGTTGTTCGCCGTGCAGCAGGCACTCGATCCCACGGACTGGAGACCGCTTACGACTGTGGGTCCCGGCGTTCGCGAGATCAGGGTCCATATCCTGGGCGAGTGGCGGGTTATCTACGTGACTCGAATCAAAGATGCGATCTATGTTCTGCATGCGTTCGAGAAGAAGTCCAGACAGACCCGTCTCGAAGACATCGAACTGGCTCGTCGGCGCCTGCAGCGAATTGGAGGGTGACCATGAAGGCAGATTGCGAAACCATCACCGAGTCGACCGGCAACGTTTTCGCCGACCTCGGTCTCGATGAAAGTGAAGCCGCCGTACTGCAACTCCGCGCGCAAACCATGGCGCAGTTGCGCATTCAGATGCAACGATCGCGCGTTCCGCGCAAGACCCTGGCTCAGCGCCTGTGCCTGTCGCAGGCCCGACTCGATGATCTGTTGCAGGGCAAGTGGCAGTCATTCAGTCTCGAGGCACTGATCGCGATCGCTGCCCGCAGCGGTCTGCGGGCGCACCTCGAGTTGGCGGCCTGACCGCCCTGTCTGGTATCGCCCGGCAAACAGCGCGGAGGATCTATCGACGGTCCCGTCAGGCGTTTCGCAAGGTCCGAGAACGGCGTCGTTATCGTTCGGCCGGTGGCCGCGGCGTTTCTCGCACACCGCGGCAAGGTCTGCGAGCATCGTGACCGAGCATCGAGACCCAGGTCACCTGCGTGTATGTCGCGGTGCTTTCCAGATGGCGTCGGCAAAGTGTTTGTGAATGTTCTGATCGGCCGTCAACAGCGGAACCCCTTCCGCCCTTGCGGCGCCCACGATCAATCGGTCAAACGGGTCGCGGGTCCAGGGACAATGCACCGCCCGTTCAACCGCGTCGGCAAACGATCCTGACGCAAGTCTCAACCCCACCCGCTCGACGAGGTCGCGAATGATCTCATCGGCGTGCTGTTTCAACCGCCCGATTTCAAAGAGAAATGCGAGCTCGAGCTTCACCATGGGCGAGACGACCAGATCGTGCTGCTCGAGCCAGGGCCGCGCAGGAGCCAGCCGCTTCAGATCTCCCGCATACAACCAGACGACGACATGGGTGTCGAGGTGGATCACGGCTTCCATGAATCGGACCAGTCGAGGTGCACCAGATCATCGGGGTCGCCGACGATGACGTCCGGCCGGGATTCGAGCTGATCGAGTTTGGCAGGGGGAACGGCCGGAACGAGCCGAATGATCTTGCCATTCCGCAACACCTCGACCGGTTCTCCTGTTCTGAGAACCTTGTCGAGAACCCGATACAACTGAGCGCGCAGTGTCGTTGCTTTCAAGGGCATCGGTTCATCCTGTCCTGCTCGAGCAAATCACGTACGTATTATACGTACGTATCATAACCGCTGTTTGTGAGTTCGTCAAATCGCGTGGCCTGCGACCCGCCCGCGCAGGATGCGCCCGATCCGTTGGCACATGGAGTATTCTCCCGATTACGCTTACCAAACCGGAGTATCTTCCGCTGGCATTGCGAATCAAACCGATCGGGTTCGCGAACCGGCGACTGAACTGACGACAGCCAGTCACGAAAAAGAAATCGGGGACGCCTACCCATCCTCCTTCGAAGAGAGAGGTATGCGGCCCCGATTTCCTACCGTACCGCTCAGCGCCGGCGCGAACCCTTCCCTTTGCCCTCAACGGCACCTTTCGGGCCGGCCTTTTTTGCAACGCTCTTCTGCGGCGACGCCCGCTTCAACGGGGTGACCTTCTTCTCGCCCAGCACTTCGGCGGCGAGCATCTCGGCCTCGGAGATCATGCCCTCGAGGATGACCATGCCCTTCTTCCAGAAGGTCGGCGAGTTCACGTCGAGACCGAGTTTGGCGATGATCTTCTCGGGAGCTTCCGACCCACCGGCCGACAGCAGCTCGAGATACTTGGGCACGAAGCTCTTGCCCTGCTCCTGATAGGCGCGGAATAGCGCCAACACCAGCAACTCGCCGAAGGCGTATGCGTAGCAGTAGAACGGCGTGTGAATGAAATGCGGAATGTAGCTCCACCACAGGCCGTAATCGCTGGTCAGTTCGACCGATTCGCCAAACATGCGCTTGTTCGCAGCGAGCCAGAACGCGTTGAGTTTGGGCACATCGAGTTCACCCTGCGCGCGGCGCGCGTCGTGCACCGACTTCTCGAACTGGGTCATGCACACCTGCCGAAACGCCGTGGCAATGATGTCTTCGATCTTGCTGCACAGCAACGACAGCCGCACCTGCGGACTCTTCTCGTGGGCCATCAGGCGCTTGAAGGTGAGCATCTCACCGAAAACCGACGCGGTCTCGGCCAGGGTGAGCGGCGTATCACTTTGTATGTATCCGCGCTCGCGCGACAGGTATTGATGCACGCCGTGGCCCAACTCGTGGGCGACGGTCATGACATCGCGCAGGCGATCGGTGTAGTTGACGAGAATATACGGATGCACCGACGGCACGCCACCCATCGAGAAAGCGCCGCCCCGTTTGCCGGGCCGCAACTCGGCATCGAGCCAGGCCTTCTTGAAGAACTTCTCGGCGATCTCGGCCATCTGCGGGCTGAAATCGCGGTAGGCGGCCAGCACGGTGTCGCGGCACTCGGTCCAGGCGCATTTCGGGTTCTCGGTCGCGATCGGCGCGTAGCGATCGTAATCGTAAAGCTTCTCGAGACCGAGCAGCTTGCCCTTGAGCTTATAGTAGCGGCCGACCAGGCCCGTGTGGGCGTCGCAGGTTTTCAGCAGCGTCTCGACGGTCTTGTCGCTGATCTCGTTGCTCAGGTTGCGCCGCGAGATCGGCGACGGATACTTGCGCAGACGGTCCATGGTCGCGTGCTCGAGCACCAACGTGTTCATGATCAGACCGAGCGTGTCTTGATGCTTCTGCAGCCCCTCGGTCAGCGATTTCGCGGCGGCGGCGCGCACGTCGCGGCGCGGGTCGTAGAGCAGCGCCAGCACTTCCTTCTCGCTCATCTCGTGCTCTTTGCCGTCGAGCTCGATCGCGAACTTCGCCGATCCGAGCAACTGGTCGAACAGGCGGATGAACGCCGCATTGCCGGTCACGCTCAACTCGTTGCAGATCTTCTCTTCGGCTTCGCTCAATTGATGCGGACGATAGCGGCGCACCGCCTCGAGGTAGTGGGCATAACGGGCGCACTCCTTGGCGGCAATGAGCTTCTTGGCGACGGCCTCGTCGACCTGGCACCACTCGAGCTCCCAGAACAACAAGTGTTGTGCAACCGGCACCGACCTCTCTTGGGTCTGCTGCATCAACGCCCGAAACCCGGCGTCGCTCGTGTCTTGCGCAAACAGCAAATGCGCATACATCTGCGGCTTGTCGCGCAGTTCGAGAATGTGTTCGAGTTCGGCCACGGCCTTGCCCAGTTCGGCCGCCGAAATCGCCGGCTTGCGCACGAAACGGCCGCGGTAGGTTTTCTCCCACTCTTTCGCTTTCTTCAGCGCCAGGTCGAGGTCGCGCACAATCGCCGGGTCTTTGGGCGATTTATACATGTCGCCCAGGTTCCAGCGCACCCCGGCCGCTGAACTGGCCATGCCCGACGCCTTGCCGGCCGCTTTCTTTGCCGGCGCAGACTTCACCGCCGCACTTTTTGCACGTTTCGCCGATGATTTCTTCACGTTCGCTTTCCTTTCACCCAACAGGAATATCTTTATGGCTGCGCGTTTCCGCGGCAGAGCGGTCGCGCGTTCTACTATGGCGCGAAGCGCCGCGGACTGTCAAGACATCTGCACGTTGCTGCCGAGAATTCGCCGGCCCGGTACTGTCAATTGTGGTAATTTGAAGGCGAGACCCGTGCGAAGGAGTCAGTCCGTATGACGGATGATCCGACCCCCGTTCGTTGCTCCAACTGCGGCGCCGACAACGTTGCGAGCGCGGCCCACTGCACCCAGTGCGGCACCCGCATGGCCGCGGCCGCGCCGTTGCTGCCCGGCGCCCACGACGATGCGGCCGCGACTGCCACCGACGAAGCGGCCCCGCCGCCGCGCCAGCGCTACCAAGACGATTTCAAGCCGCTGGCCTCGATCGGTTGCGTGTTCATGGTGTTGGTCGCGCTCGGCGGTCTCGCCTTCATCTCGGTGCCCAACTTCAGTCCCCACAACAAGGGGACGGCCCGCGAAAAAGCCTGCTATGCAAACATGCGGGTGTTGCTCGGCGCCATCGAGATGTACAACATGGACCACCGCGACATGATCGGCTTCTACAACCAGGCGGTCCCGGCACGCAAGCTGCAGACCGAGCAGTATCTCAAGTCGGTGCCGCAATGCCCCGAACAGGGGGCGTCGACGTATTACACCATGCGCTCGCTCAAGTCCCCCAACGCGGCGCCCCCCGCCGAGGGTTTCGGCCTCGACACCGACATCCCGGTGGCCAGCGGGCCGCTGCAGGCCGAGGCCGATCCCAACAGCTCGGGCAGTGCAGGCACCGCGTCGACTATCGACGTCGATGGCGTCATCCATTGCCCGGTGCACGGCACCGTCGAGTGATACATATATGAGCAATACACCCCCCGAACCCACCACCCTCGATTTGCTGGCGTGGCTCGAACGCGACCTGGGCGACCCGAGCCCGTTGGTGCGGGCGGTGGCCCTGCAAGAGCTGGCCGAACGCGATATTCCCGAGGCCCTGCAAGGCCGCATCAAGGGAATGGCGGCCGACGACGCCGACCCGTCGTGCCGGCGCTACGCCGCCCTCGTGCTCGCCCGGCCCGCGCGCCGGGTGCGCCCCAAACGGACCAAAGAAGAGAAGGCCGCCGCCGAAGCGAACGCCGCCGCCCTGATCGCCGATGCGTTTGCGCCCGGCGCCGACCCGGCACTGCGCCTCGAACTGCTGGCCGGGGTGCGGGGCAAACCCGACCCGTACCTGCTCGGTTGCATTCGCGAGCAGATCCCGCAGGAACCGAATCCCGAAGCCCTGATCGCCGAGCTCGAGTGCCTCACCCGCGGCGGCCAGGAAGAAGACGGCCAGGTCGCGTTACAGCACCTGTTTTCACCCGATTCGCGGGTGGCCGTTGCCGCCATCGGCCTCTTGCAGCAACATGCACACAACGTATTGCGCGAGAACCTGCCGGTGTTGCTGGCGTCGGCCGACCTGCGCGTGCGCAGCCACGCCATTCGTTGTCTGCGCCTGATCGACGCCCCCGAGGCGATGCTGCATCTGAACGCGATGCTGACCTCGGGCGACGCCGGCAGCCGCCACGTCGCACTCAAAGAACTGCTGATCATGCCGTTCGCCGAGGCCAAGCCGCTACTGCTGCGCTTCGTCGCCGCCGAAACGCAACCGGTGCTGTTGGTCATGGCCGGCCTCGCCGTCGCCACCAACCCCGATCTGACTGTGCCGCCGCAGCTCTACGACATGATGCTGGTCAACAAAGGCACCAAGCAGAAGTTGCTCAAGCTCACGGTCGAACTGACCATCCAGACCATTCAGGCCTCAGGCATTCTCACCGAACCCCCCGAGCAGTACGTTGAGCGCGTCCAGCGCGAACTGGTCGAGCGTCGGCAAGACCACCTGGCCCAACTGGCCCTGCAACAGTTCGACACCGCCGAACCCGAGGTGAAGCTCAACCTGTTGCGTTGGTTGGCCAACCACATCAAGCGGTCGTTCGTCGTCGACCGCCTGAAAGAGTGGCAGAAGAAGGCGACCGACGAAGAGATCAAGCAGGTGCTCGACAACCTGTTGTCGGCCGCCGATGCCGCCGCCCCCGACCAGATCAACCAACTGGCCGCCGACGGCAAGTTTGCCGAGCAACCGGCCAAGCATCAGCGGCGGCTGCTGGCCTGCGTAAATACAGAGAACTACAACGCCGTGCGCAAGTCGCTGCGCGCGCTGCTCGCGGCGCCGCTGGCGCGCGCGGCGCAGCTCGACCTGATCAGCCGCATCGGCATGTTGGGCGATGCCGCCGATGCCGAAGACCTCGAACCGCTGCTCAAATCAGAAGACCCGGCGGTGGTCGCCGAGGTATTGCGCGCACTGGGCAAGATCGACCCCGACCGGTTGCTGCCGGTGTTGCTGCCCCTGTTGCGCCACGACAATCCGCGCATCAACGCGGCCGCACTCGCCGTCTATCTCACCGCCGACCGCGAGGAAGCGCTCAAGTATTTACAATCGATGATGCGCAACCAGCAAAACGTCGTGCGGCTGCATGCCCTGTCGCTGACCCCGCTGCTCGATTTTGCCACCGTCGAACCGATGCTGATCAATTTCGTCCAGCGCGAGATTTCGCGCGATCTGTTGTCGCAGGCGAGTTACTTGCTCGCGGCGACGCCGTCGCTCGACGGCCTGTGGGCGATCTGGTCGGCGACGCACGACCACAACGGCAAAGACCGCATCGGCATGGGCGAGGTCTGGAAGCAGGCACTCGAGACCGCGCAATCCGCACGCCCCGATGTCGATTTCGCGACGGCGATGACCACCCGGTTCGAGCAGGAAACCGCGCGCCAGCAGAAACCGGCGCCCGAGTATAGCTACAGCAAGATCGCGCCGCGCCTCCAACCGACGGTCACCGGGACCCCGACCGTCGAAGAAAAATCGCTGGGCGAGATCATCGCCGCCGCTTTCGTCGAACAACGCTGGACCTTTGCCACGATCCTGTTCATGCTGCTGCCGTTGGGCTACTTCGCCTTCACCGCCACCAGCCAGCCCGACGTCACGCCCAAGGGCACGCCGAACATCCGGCTGTTGGGCATGGGCAACCGCGACAACCAGAGCAGTCAGACGACGCAGGGCGGCCTGCGCTCGAACACCAGCGACGTGCTGGGCAATACCGCGTATGCACGCCTGATCAAGAACGCCGAGGCCGAGCAGGAAACGTTTCGCAAGGAGTCGGCCCAGAAGCGACGCGAGGTCCTGGCGTTTCTCGCCGGTGATTCGAGTGCGCCGAGCCTGACCCGCCTGACCGCCGGACTGTATCTCAACGAGTCGATCTTTTCGGGGCTCGAAGCCCTCGAAAAGAACGAACTCGACGCGGCCAAAGAGCAGTTCAAGCGCACCCTGCACGACCCCGAGGCCAACCCGCTGGCCAAGATGATGGCCCGCAAAGGCTTGATGCAGGTGGCCATGCGGCAGAAAGACAAGAAGGCGTTCTACGAACACCTCGACGGGTTCTTCGCCCTGAAAGACCAGGTGCCCGAGATCTCGCTGCCGACGGGCGATCCGATTGGGCAGAAGATCGACGACATTCTGGCGAAACTCGACAACCCGCAGTTCGGCGGCGATTCGCTGCAACTGACGACCCGCTATCTGAAAATACCGGGGATGGACGCCGACCAGGCGCGCCTGAGCGCCACCAAGATGCTGCAAGCCCGCCAGGCGCTGGGCCAGCTCCACTTCGCCGACGGCAAGGGCAGCCAATAGACCGTCGGGGTAACGGCGCCACCCAGGTGCCGCCCCGCAACAGACCTTGAAAGTTATTCATTTTTCAAGGTACAATCAGCCTCACGTACTGCTGCGTTGGCATGCCAACCTTCGCGAGATTGATCTCCAACGATTTCGAAGCAAATCCTGGTCTGCATCAGTACGTCGGCCGGAGCGCTTGTCTTGCGTTCGCTCGGGGCGAGCGGTCCAATTCAGACTTCAGGGCGAGATGCCCAGTCGTGTAGACCTGCCCCACCAGTTGTCGAGAAAGGGAAACTGCCCATGAACCGTCGCACCACCGCCCGTCTGTCGTTGTTCGCTCTGTCGTTGTTGATCGTGATCGCTGTGGGGTGTCAGTTCAACCCCGTCGGAGATGATCCGGCGATGACGCCGACCGGCTTGATGCAGCGGGCGGTGTCGGCCGTCACCGGCAACGCCACCTTGCGCATGGCGGTTCAGGTGAACCCGATCGATCTGAGCAGCGTGCCGCGGGCCCATGCGGCGTTGCGCCCAGGCGCAAAAGCCGGGACAGCTCAGGTCACCTTCAAACTGATCGGCATCAAAGTCAACGGCACCGTGCCGGAGGCCAAGACCGTGCCAGTTGATAGCAACGGCGAGGCCGCCGTCACGTTCGACAATGTGCCGACCGGGCCGACGGTGGGTCAGGTGCTGGTCGACGGCGCCGAAATCGCCGGCTACACCGATTTCAACGGCGCCAAGCAGATCGAGGCGGGCGCCAACGAGATGAAGGTGAACCCGGCCGGCTCGGCGTTCAAGAGCGACCTGCTGGCGCAGGTGCTGATTGCCGCCAATGAGTCCGACGACGTGAAGAATGCCATGCCGCCCAATTTCGCCACACTGGCCAAGGGCGTCATCGACACGATGAATCTGTCGAACGACGACGGCAAACTGCCGGTGCGGGTGCTGAATGCCGTGCTCGAGAAACTGGGCACGCCAACGATGGTCAAGCTTGCCGCCAACAGCGACGGCACGAAACTGCAAGGGTATCGCAACGGCGTGCTGTTGTGGGAACGCGTCGTCGCCGAGATCTGGCAGAGCAGCGAACTGTGGAACGCTGACCCCAACGGCCTGCTGGTCGAGACCGTGTTGCGTCACGGCGTCGATGGCTTCGGCTACGTGCAGTTCCGCCACCAGACCACCGGCATCAGCATGATCGGCCGCTTCGAAGCATTGACCGGTCGCCTGCTCGCATTCTGCCGCCACGACGGCCCCATCGGCCCGGCGATTGTCATGAAAGACACCTCGATCATCGTCGGCGGTTCACTGACGACGTTGCGCACCCCGATTCTGTTCAAGTGGTCGGGGCAGAACCTGGCCGTCACCCCCCGCGGCACCGAGTCCGACCAGAATCTGGTCTGGAAAAAAGTATTTACACAATATGCGGTCGAGAGCGGCGCCGACGTCCCGGCGGTCGAGGCGGTCACCTTCGACGGCGGCACGCTGCTTACCGTGCAGGTTCGCGACCCCATTGTCAAGACGCGGCGCACCTGGCGGTTCACCGCGACCGACGGCAACGGCGTCGAAGCTTTGCCGGGGTTGCGCCTGATGTATGCTCAGGCCGTGCCCGGCAACCAGAAGGTCGACCTGAACTGGACGGGCGTGACGGGCGCCACCGGTTACCAGATCGCCTGGGCGGCGGGCCAGATTCCCGGCACGGGCGCCCAGACCCAGGCGGTCACCGGCACCTCGTGGTCGCACACCGGCCTGATCAACAATACAACGTATTTCTACATCGTCACTCCGCAGATGCCGGCCGGCACCGACGTCACGCGTTCGGGCGTATTGCAGGCGATCCCAACCGGCACAATTCCGTCGGGGCCCAGCGACGTGCGCGCATCGGTGGGCAGCGGCTCGATCACCCTCACCTGGTCGGCCGTCGACAAGGCCACATCGTACAACCTCTATTTCTCGACGACCACGGGTGTAACCCCCAGCACCGGCAGCAAGCGCGCCTTCGTGCGCAGTCCGTACACGCACATCGGTCTGACCAACGGCACTCAGTATTACTATGTATTGACGGCGGTTGGTGGCGCGGGCGAGTCTGCACCGTCACCCCAGGTCAGCCAGGTGCCGCGCCCGTCGCCCACTAATCCGCGCACTGAGTCGCTCGACGGTGGCGTGCGCGTGGCCTGGGATTACATGGACACCATGATGCAGAACGGTGGCCTGAACCACAAGATCTTCTTCACGACTTCCGAGCAGGCGCTGGCTGTGCCGATCTACGACGAGTATCGCAACGTGTATCCGGCGTCGTTGACCACCCTGCCGCCCTGGTCGAGCATCACTCGGGATCCGATCGTCGACATACCCTTTGGGCCAAACGGGCAGCTTGCGTACATGCAACCAGGCATGCCGCAACCGGCGTTGGTATATGACGTGAACCGCCAACCCATCATTGTCCCCAATGGCCAGAAAATCTACGACGCCAACGGTCAACCGATCATCATCAACGGCCAGCACTACACACTAGTTACGCAACCAACCGGGGTGCGCCCCGGCAACGGTCTGGGTTGGAACAACGAACAACCGACCGACATGGTGCAGTCGCCCTCCTGGAAAGAAGTTCTGGGGTTTCCGCCCAACCCGGATGACCCAAGCGCGGCCGGTCAGTTGTGGTATAGCGGGCAAGGCGGCGGCAACACCTGGACGGGCACCACGACCGGTACCGGGGTCGGCACCGGCATCGGGACCACGCCAACCTACCCCCCGGTGTATCGCGACCTTTCCGGGCTGGCCAACGGACAGCGCCGATTCTTCGTGGTCTGTGCCGAGTATTCGACATACAGTGGCAATACGACCACGTATCAACGCACCTTCTCGCCGCCAGTGCCGGGCACGGCACACCCCAAACCGGCCAATCTGCAAGCGGTTCCGCTCTCGGCCGGCCGTTCGGTCCAGTTGACCTGGACCCCAATTCCGGACGCGGTCGGGTACAACGTCTATCGCGACGGCGCCAGGGTCGCCATCGGCACGGCCACGACACCGTTTACCGATTCGGGGTTGGTTGACGGCCAACCGTATTTCTACCAGGTGGGCGGCCTGTTCCACGACTCCGACGGCCCCCTGGCAACCGGCACCACGATCAGACCGGTCACCGGCACGTTTGCCCCACCACAAACGGTCGTGGCTGCAGCCGGGAATCAGCGCGTCTCGCTGTTCTGGTCGGCCGTACCCGGCGCGGAGAAATACAATGTATATTGGTCTGAGCGCTCGGGCATCACGACCACCAACAGCAACCGTATTGCTGATTTACAACCTGGCTATATCAACACCGAAACCCTGAACGGCACGCGTTATTACTTCCGTGTGTCCGCCATCAACGGCACACTCGAGAGCGACCTGTCGACCGAGGTCTCGGCGGTGCCGTCGACGAGTTACGCCAACCCGGCGGTCACCAACCTGAGCGTGACCGCCATCGATGCGGCGTCGGCGACGATCGCCTGGAATGCCGCCACGACCGCACCGGCGAAATATTGGGTCATCCGCAACGGTTCACCGATCGGCGAAACGACCTCGGCACTCACCTTCAACGACCCGAACATGGTCATGGACCAGACCTTCGGTTACCAGATCGCGCCGGCGTATACCAGCGGCGTCACCGCGCCGACCGCCTCGGCGGTGGTCACGGTGCCGATGTGGCTGACGGCGACGAGCCTCGGCGGCGATGACGGAGAAGACGAAGCGCTCGGTGTGTGCGCGCTTTCTGACGGGGGTTGGGTGGCCGTCGGGCGAACGAACTCGGCGAACGGCGGCACGGTGGCCCGTCGCAACGGCACATACGGTTCGGACGGCTTCATCGTGCGCTACAACGCCGCAGGGCAGATCGTCTGGGCCAAGACACTCGGGAGCACCGATAGTGACGAGTTCGTCTCGGCCTGCGAACTGCCGGGCGGCACGATCGCGGTGCTTGGCGTAGCCGGAACCAGCAATGGCGACGTGACGGCCACTACGAGTGACTACAATGCGCGCGGGTGGCTCGTGAAACTCGATGCGAACGGCACAATTGTCAGCCAGAAGCGCGTTCCGATGATCTACCCACGCGCCGTCGTGAGCGCCGGCAGCGGCGACGTCATCTGCCTCGGGTCGGGGTATGACCCGACAAGCGTGCAACCGTTGCCGTCTTTGCATGACGTGCGGGCCTCGACCAAGTTCCCGAACGGGCAGACCGACTTCACGATCGTCCGCATCGGCAGCGACAACAACCAGCAATATGTCAGATACTACGGCGGCTCGAAGTACGACGAAGTTGCGCGCGGCGTCCTGACCAGCGATGGCGGGCTCATCGTCGCGGGCACCACTACTTCGAACGACGGTGATGTGAGCGGGCTGCACGATCCGACGTCGACGCCCTCTGGTGATACCTGGGTCATCAAGGTCGAGGCCACCACCGGCAACCTGCAATGGAAGAGGTGCATCGGTGGAACTGGTAATGATCTCGCCTACGACGTCATTGCAGACTCGAGCGGTGGAGCGTGGGCCATCGGACGAACCGAGGCGACGGATGGCGACATGGTCGGCGGGCCGAGCGCTTACAACCGGGTCTGGATGGCGCCTATCAGCAGCGCGGGAACGGTGGGTGCGGTTCAGTTTGTCATGCCACCAGGCAACGAGAATAACTCCAACTGTTTCGCTGTTGCGCCGGACGGTGCAGGCCATTTTGTGGCGGCCTGGATACGCAGTTCCAATTATGGGCAGAACGTGTGGGTTTCCAACACCGACACGGACTGGGTCGTCGCCCGCTTGAACTCGGTCGGGACACTGTCGAATGTCCACCAGATCTACCGTTCTGGTGCCGACGAACAGTATCCCTACATCAGCGGGTATTCCTCTTCGTATTACTATTGCTCGCCGGCGGTCACAACGAACGGCCGGGTCGTGCTCTGCGGCAGAACGCAGGTTCGCCTGACCAACGGTTCAGGGGGAGACGTTAACGGCTTCGTCGCCGCGATCAAACCGTTCACATCCTGGTAAAACCAACCCCCATCGCCCCACGGGCGGCCCGCTGCGGCGGGCCGCCCTCATTTTCCATACCGAACCAGATTCCTTGAACCCAACGGCCCCAACTGGCATATTATTGTAGAGCGAGTTGAAACGGGGGGTACACGAGTGACCATGGTGCGGCTCCTTCGGCGACTGGGCAATCGCGACAACAGCGGCAGCCGGCATGGGGCGGCCTACATGATCGCCATCGGTGCGGTGGCGGTGATGATCGTCATGGTTCTGTGGTTGTCGCGCACGACCACGTTCACCCGCTGGCAGACGACGCTGACCTCGAACGACCGCAAGGCGATGGACTGCGCCGAAGCCGCTGCCAACCTGACGTTCCGCGTCATCCAAGAGAACATGAACGACAGCAAGGTGTTCTTCAAGATGCTGTCGCTGCGGGCCGGCCCCGACGATTTCTTCAAGAGCTGGTTCACCATGTTCCGCATGCCAACCGCAATGGCCGGCGGCACGGTCGACCCGTTGTCGGCGAAGGGCGCCAAAGACAGCGCGATCACCGGCGGTATCGATTTCGACCTCGACCTGTTCAGCAACACGCTCACCTACGGCCTCATCTACAAAGAAGGCATCAAGTATTCGACCGACGACCCCAACTCGCCGCTGAGCCTCTACCTCGGCGAATTGTTCACCAGCATGGGCGGCAAAACCCGGGTCGAGTGCAAATGCAAGATTGCACGTGCATACGGGATATTGCCTAAGAACACCCAGTATGAAATACCGGGTATTACAGTCAACACTGCCCCGGTCAGCGGTTGGTTGGGCGACCTGGTCAACGGCATCGCCAACCCGAACCTGGTCATCGAGTTCGACCTGGCCATGTTCATCCCCGAGGGAAGCCCGCTCGACATGCTGCCCGAGATCAAACCGATCACGGTCACCGTTGGCGTGCCGCCGGTGCCGATCCTGGTGCCGGTGCCGGTCAAGAAGATCCTGCAGGGGCTCGGCCTGGGCAGCCTGCTGTCGTGGCAATCGATCGCGAAGCTGATCTTCGGCGACAAGCTCAAGGCCAAGATCGACCTGTCGAACATCAAGAAGGCGATCACCGACAAGATCTACGACATCCTGCCCAGCCAGTTGAAGCTGTTCGCCGGCAATATCGGCTGGGGCGTGACCATCGAGAAGCAGGGCCTGCTCGAAGTCACCACGACCGTCGAGTTCCAGCCGCACTTCCCGAATCCCGGCCCGACGATCAAGAAGACGCTGGTGGCGCAACGTGAGTTCCGCGTGGCCGACATCGCGCCGGTCGCCCCCGATTTCAGTTTCTTTGTCGCCAACACCACCAAGACCTACGAAGATGCGAACCTCGAGAAGCCCAGTGATTTCAACGGCGACGAAGAGATCAAATGGAACGAAGGCGACGGCGTGCTCATCGTCCACAACCTGCCGGGCATCAAAGAGGTTTTCGACACGTTCTCGTCGATTCTGTCGTTCAACCTGCAAGAGATGAACAACCGGCTGCGGCTACCCGGGCGCGTGCGCGTGAAAGGCACCAAGAAGATGACGATCAACCTGTCGATGATCGACCCCGGGTTCAGCGACATGCGCCAGATGGAGATGCTCGGCCTGGTCGTGGGCCACAGCCACAACATCATTCCGCTGCCCGAAACGGTCATGTTCGTGCCGTGCAGCAGCAAGGGGTGGGAGTGGCCGCACTTCAATTCCGGTTTCTGGATCCCCTTCATCCCGCGTTACAACCGCACCTTGCTGTTTGGCAGCTATCACATCGAACCGCCCTTCCCGTTGCGCGTCGAAGGCAATCTTTATAAGCGGTTTTCGAACGTGAAGGTCGAACTGGTCGACATCGTCATCCCGCCGGTGCCGCCGTTCTTCCCGGGGCTGGCGTTCTTCTTCCCGTGGGCGTGGTCGAGCGACAAGGAAGAACCGTACGGGTTCTGCAAGTTCCCGCCCGACGACGACACCTCGAAGATGTCGACCAAATGGGACCCGACCAAGGCCGAGAACCTGCCCGAAAATCTGTATGCACCGTCGCAATACCTGAAGAAGGCCAGTCACTACTACGCCGATTCGTTTGCGTTCGAGGCCGATATCCGCAACCGCTCGAAGGTGATCGACGGCAAAGAGGTGTTCATCTGTGACGGCGTCACCTACGTCAACGACAACCTGTGGTTCAATCGCAATCTGACGGTGCGCGGCCGTGGCATCATCGTTGCCGCCGGCAACGTGCATTTCAACGGCGACATCATCTACTACAAAGACGGCAGCGGCAACGAGACCGACGAAGACGGCAACCCGACGATGCTCTCGATCATCGCCCGCAGCGGCGCGTTGATCAACAAGTATCGTGAGACCACGGTGCACGGCAATCTCTACGGCGACCGCGGCCTGATGAATACGCTCGGCGCCAAACTGAACATCTACGGCAACGTGTGCGTCAACATGTTCCGCCGCAAAGATTGTTCGGGCCATGTCGAGATTCATTATCAATTCAACCACGCCCACAGTTCGTTGATGAGCATGATCAAAGACGTCGCCAAATACGACCCGACCCGTTATATGGTCAGCATGACCACCAAATGGAAGAAATTCGAATTCACCAAACAATGAATATTCTGGCGGGCGCACGGCTGCGCGCCCCTCGTACGGGCGCACGGCCGTGCGCCCCTACGCGATCTCCCCTTACGGGCTTTACGAAACACGGCGTCACCCTGCTCGAGATCGTCTTCGCGGTGTTCATCCTGATCGCGACGTTGGTGCCGATCTACATGAGTCTGAACCGGCAAGCGGCCAGCGCGGAAGACACCGAGAAGATGCAGATGGCCGAGAAGATTCTCACCAGCATCAAGGAAGAGCTGCAGGCCACCGATTTCAAACGCTTCGTCACCTATGCAAAAGACAACCAGCCCGACGCCCAGAAGCGGTATCCGCTCGAAGACGGCTTCTACCCGACCTCGCTCGACCGGATTCTCACCTTTCAAAAGAAGTATCGCGACTTCAAGACGAGCGGGCAGTGGTTTTTCATTCTGCGGGGCGGGCAGAGCGACAACAGCCTGATCCAGGTCAACATGAAGGTGACCTGGGTCCAACCCGAAGGGGTTAAAGAACGCACGAGCAGCGTGGTCCTGGTGGCCCCGCGATGAGCAGTGACAGGAGGACGGCCATGCACGATCGGCAGCAACACCGCCCCGGTTTCACCCTGGTCGAGATGATGATTGCCTTCGCCCTGCTGACGATGGTCAGCGCTGGTATTTACGTGGTATTGCGCGGCGCCTCGAACGAGAACAACAAGACCAATGCCCGCGCCGCGGCCACCAACGAGGCGACCCGCCTGCTCAAACAGATCAACATCGACCTGGCAAACGCGGCCTCGGGCAGCCTGCAGATCAAGGGCGACGGCAGCGGTTTCAACCTGCAGATCTATCAGGGCGACAAGAACGATCGCAAGCCGGTGCAATATGTTTACAACAAGCCGGTCTTGACGCGGAACTGGCAGGGCACCTCGCATCCGGTGTCCGACCACCTCGATGCCCTCGACCTGTCACTCAAGCCCGGCGCGCCGGGGCAGGTGATCGTCAAGGTGACGCTCGCCGTGCCGATCCCCGGCTCGGGTGAGCCCTACAAACTCGAGCAGACCGCCCTGTGCGTCATGCGTGAAGACGCCTACGCCGTGCGTGACCCGCACTGGCGCGAGGTCAACAACATCGACGGGGTGTTCAACACCTACGGCGATCTGATGTCGTCGGTAAAAGACGACACCAACCGCATCATGCAGGACATCAAGAAGCAGATCGACGGCATCACCCAGAGCGTCAAAGATGCGGCGAACCTCGGCGATCTGTCGCTCAACCCGCGCGACATCATCCGGCAGCTCACCGATTCGGTGCAAAAGGTCAAAGACAACCTGACCAACCTCGACGATCAGATCGCCGGCATGGCCGAAGACGGCGTGCTCGACATCGACTACTCGTGGTGGGCGCGCAACATCTCGGGCAAGACCGACAAAATGAAGGCGAAGGCGCGCGACATGCGCGCGGCGTTGTCGCAGATGAAGACCGACGGCCAGATGAACTGGGGCGTGTTGCAGGCCAAGGCCGGCGGTTACGGCGGCAGCATCCGCGGCTCGTTCAAAGACATGTTCGCGGCCAAGGGCGACCTGTTCAAGGCGCAGAAAGACCTCGAGAGCACGATGGCCGACGTGAAGCAGAAGTTCGGGTTGTAACCCGGACGCACCGCGCGCCGGGCCCCGCTCATCACCGTCGCGGGTGCGCGCAGAAGAACTTCCACATCTCGGTATTGGCATCGTAGGTCGGCGAGGGCGCGTCACCACCCGCCCAACCGGGGCCGGCCGCCCCCGGCCATGCGTGGCCCTGGTTCTCGACGATCGCCAAAACCACTTCGGTGGCGTTGCGGCCACCGGCAAATTTTACATACGTTGTATTCTTTTCGGCAGCAAATGTCGTCACCGGCGTCGTCTGGCAGCCGTTGGCCTGCACCCAGAACTGCACGGTATCGCTCGCCGACAACATGCGCCGCGGCGACGTCACCGACTTCTGCTGCAGTCCGCCCAGGAGGGGCACATGTTCGTCGGTGCGACCGTTGATCGCCAGAACCGCCACGGGGCGTGCCGGCGCCGGCGGCTTGATCGCCTGGCTGCCATCGACCTTGTAACCGCCGACGGTGCCGACGATGGGGGCAATCGCAGCGAGGCCGATGCGTGGATCGGCGGCGAGAAAGTGACAGAGGATGCCGCCGTTCGAGATGCCGGTGGCAAAAATGCGACTGTCGTCGATCGCGTGCTTCGTCTTCAGCTCGGCCAGCATCGCGGCCACGAAGCCGATGTCGTCGATGTTCTCTTCTTCGGCCGAACCGAAGCCGAAACCGACGTTCCAGGTGTGCAACACGTCGCCGGTGCGGCCGGTGCCGTCGAGCGCCACCAGCAGAAAGCCGAACGAGTCGGCGGTTGCACACAACCCCGAATGGGCCAGGCCACCGCGGGCGTTGCCACCCCCGCCATGAAAGTACATGACCAGCGGCAGCCGACCAGCGGGGGCGTTGGCCGGAGTAAATACAAAGTATTGTCTCGTCATGCCGCCATGCCGGATGGTCTGGCGCTGCACCCGTCCGGCCGGCAGTTTCGCCTCCCATTGCTCGGCGGCCTTCTTTTCGAGACGGTCGGTCAACGCGCCGCGCATCTTGTCGCGCAACCAACCCTGGCCACGGCGCTGCGGGCGCTCGCCGTTGCTCTCGCCGGCGAGTCCTGCGGCCAGGCCGCTGCCGCTACTGAGAACCGCAAGCAGAACGAAGAAGAGCAACGCGCCCCGCACGCGCCCACTGAACCCGAATGATCGTGCCACGTCGCCACTCCCTTGCCTGGACAGCGAAGACGCCGCAGTCACGAGACCACGGCGTCGGGAAACAGTCACGAAAACCTCACGAACAATCAGAGCTTGGCGATTGCGTCTTCCTCGCTGGCGAAGTGGATCTCGGGCGTCAGCAACCCGACCATCTTCAGAACGCTCTGCGTCAGCTCGCTCAAGCCGGTCAGCCCCAGCGCGCCGGCATGGTCGTCGACGAGAATCTCGGTCATTTCGAGGATCTGGGCCACGCCGGTCGAGTTGATGACGGGCGACCCCGACAAGTTGAGCACGACCTTGCGAATACCCTTGGCAAGGGCATCGACACAGGCCTGCTTGATCGCTTCGCCGCCGCCGGCATCGAGATAGCCATGCGGCCGCAGGATCAGACAACCACCACGGGTTTCGGTTTGCAGATTGAACTCGGCCATGGCGGTATCTTAGCCAAGCCAATCGGGCAAGTCAACCCACCCCCGGCAGAACTCCAGGGCCGGTGCATCATTAATCCGCGTGGCTTGGGAATCTTGATGCAGTGCCAA
>CAZADH010000080.1:8503-21716 GCA_964483805.1 uncultured bacterium | reverse complement strand
CCAGTCCTGCGAGTCGGTCATGAGGGCAATGAGGTCTTTCTTCACGGCCTTCAGGTCGAGTTTCTTGAACTCTTCGGCGTAATTGAACGCCTGGCCCATCGGGTTGCTCAAATGCGAGTGCTGATGAAGGATGTGAAGGTTCAGTTGATTGGGCCACCAATCACGGTTCGAGGTGCCGCCCCCGGCGACAGGTCGCTTGCCCATGCCCGTCACCGGGCACTTGCTCTCATTTCCCATGCTCGCTTGGTCCTTCCTTTCAATATGTCGTCAATACAGATCTCGTCGCGAGATCGCTGCCAGAGTCGAACGGCGCGCCAGGTTCAATAGACGTGCCGGGATCACCAGGTCTGGAGGGGGTCGGGATTGGCTGCCAGCCGTCGGGGCCGCAGCGATAAGACTCTCAGGATGCGTCGAGAAGGAGCATCGTCGCATAATTACGAAATAGGAAAATTTCCTTTTTGACTATGCCATGCATTGCCGTGCGCGTCAAGGCCGGTGAAACCCGCGTGGCGAAAGGGTGTGGGCGCGAGACTCCTGCATGGCGTCCGGTGGCCCGGCCAAGGCCGAGACCAGGGCAGGTCGGCGGCGAGAAGAAATACGACGTATGTATCTGCACCGATTCGCGTGCGGTCTTCGTCGTTCCCGCACTGGTCAAGAAGTGCGCAGGACCTCGTGCAGTTTTGCCTCGAGTTCCTTCATCAGGAACGGCTTCTGCAGGAAGTGCACCCCTTGATCGAGGACGCCGTGATGCGCGATCACGTTGGCCGTGTATCCCGACATGAACAGCCGTTTCATTTGGGGGAAGCTCTGCAACAGGTGTTGCGCGAGGTCGCGCCCGTTCATCTCGGGCATCACCACGTCGGTCATCAGCAGGTCGATCGGGGTCGTGCGGGCGCCGGCCAGGCGGATCGCTTCGCGTGGGGTTGCGGCGGCGATGACGGTGTAACCCAAGCGCTCGAGCATCTTGGTGGTCAAGCCCAGCAACGACGCTTCGTCTTCGACCAACAGGATTGTGGTCGTGCCGGTCGTTGGCTGCGGGCAGGCTGGTTCGGGGGTGCGCACACACTCGGCGGTGTGTGCGGGCAGGTAGATCTTGAAGGTCGTGCCCCGGTTCGGTTCGCTGTTGACCCTGATGAAACCGCCATTCTGGCGAACCACGCCGTAGACGGTGGCCAGGCCGAGCCCGGTGCCCTTGCCCGTTTCCTTGGTGGTGAAAAAAGGCTCGAACAGGTGGCCGATGGTGTCGGCATTCATCCCGCAACCGTCATCGGTGACCGCCAACAGCACGTATATGCCGGTCGCCGCATCAGCCTGATCGGCGCATTCTGTGGCGGTCAGGGTCGTGCGCGCCGTTTCGATGGTGACGTTGCCGGTGCCGGTGATGGCGTCACGCGCGTTGACGCACAGGTTGGCGAGAATCTGGTCGAGCTGCGACGGGTCGATCTTGACCGTGACCGCTTCTGCGCTGGGGCGCCACTCGAGGCGAATGTCTTCGCCGATCAGCCGCCGGATCATCGTCAACATGGCGCCGACCCGCTCGTTCAGATCGATGACCCGGGGCGCGACCGTCTGCTTGCGGGCGAAGGCCAGCAGTTGCCGGGTCAGGTCGGCCGACCGTTCGGCCGCCCGTTGGATCTCGTGCAGGTCAGCCGCGAGCGCGGCATCGACCGACGGTCGACTCAGGATGATCTCGGTATGGCCGAGAATGACACCCAACATATTGTTGAAATCGTGGGCTACGCCGCCGGCCAGTCGACCGACCGATTCCATTTTCTGTGCGTGAATGAACTGGGCCTGCAAGTGCTCGCGCTCGCGTGTCGCCTGTTTCTGTTCGGTGATATCGATGAACGCGCCCACGATGCCCGCAGGTTTGCCATCGGCGTCTCTGAAGACGTCTTTGGCGAAGATAACCGGCCGCACAACCCCGTGTTTGTCGCGCACGGTGAACTCGTAGACCTGGTGTTGGCAGCTCTCGAGAATCGCCAAATCCTGCAAATGATATTCTTGTGACAACTCGCTCGGCCACAATTCGTGGACCGTCTTGCCCTTGATCGCCTCGGCCGATGCTCCGGTGATCTGGGTGAAAACGTCATTACAACCGATGTATCGTCCCTGCCTGTCTTTGAAGAATACGGCGACCGGGATGGCACGCAGCAGCGACCGCACGAACTCGTTGCTCTCGCGCAAGGCGGTCTCGGCCTGTTTGCGCTCGGTGATGTCCTGAATCTGCGCAATGAAATAGAGTGGGGCACCGCCCTGATCGCGCACCAGCGCCACGCTGAGCAACGCCCAGACCGCAGCGCCGGACCGGTGCAGATAACGCTTCTCCATGTGAAACGTGTCGGTGCTGCCGTCGAGCAGTTCGCGAACACGGCGCATGCTGATCTCGAGATCGTCGCGGTGGGTGATCTCCGGGTAGGTTGTGGTCAGCAGCTCGGCCGCGTCATAGCCAAGCATGCGGCAGAACGAGGCATTGACGTCGAGGAACCGGCCGTCCGGCGCCACGAATGCCATGCCGATGGCCGCGTGACGAAACACGTTCGCCATGCGTTCGCTATCGATGAGAATCGCGCCGGCCCCGGCTGGACCGGTCGTTTTCGGGGTGTCGCTCAAGGTGCCTCTCTCAACAGGTGAAGGGATTCCTGCGCGGAAGAATCTGGCTCAGGCATCCATCTCTGTATATGCGCGTTCGCCACCCCCGTCAACCGAAATCGTCGGCAGCATCGAGTTGTCGTCGTTCCGCAAAGCTACTGAGCGGGGCCACATCGCCGGACATGCGGCACTGGGCTTGTGCAACTGTTCTGGCAATATGACCCCCGATCGCCAACGTGATCTTCTGTATTGTCAATATATTGCTGGTGTCAATGCTATGTCGGTATCTCATGTGTTGCACGCTTTTGCCGGTGGCAGTTGACTGCACATCGGCCATGGCGGCGGGGTACGGGCCACTGGCGACTGATCCCCGGGCGGACTCAGCCACGGGCAAACGTCTTGGCGGGACCGCGCAGGACCGGCTGAAACCGAGCGGCGAGTCCGGCGCGCGTGATGGCCTCGAGTTCGTCGTTCGTGAAACCGAACGTCTCGGCCAACAACCGGTATTCGCCATCCAGGGTGGCGAGAAAAATACCAGGGTCATCGGTCGCAACGCTGAACGAGGCGCCGGCCTCCCAGGCGCGGCGCACGGGATGATCAGCAATTTTGGCGATCGAGCCGGTGCAGACGTTGCTGGTGAGGCACATCTCGAGATGAGTGCCGCGCTCGACCAGATGGGATACCAGGCGCGGGTCGTCGAATGCGTGGGTGGCGTGGCCCAGACGGTGCGGATTGCCGTTCTCGAGGGCTTCCCAGGCCGACTCCGGCCCGGCCCACTCGCCGGCGTGGATCGTGATGCCCAGTCCCGCCTCGCGCAATTCGGCCAGAGCATCGCGGTAGGGAAGCACGGGGTAGCCCTGCTCGGGCCCCGCCAAGCAGACGCCGCAGATCAGCCCCGCCTCTCTGAGCGAGAGAGCCCGGTCGCGCAGCGAGCGAACATGCTCCGGCGTTCCGCGCTTGCCGACAGCCATGATGAACTCGACCTGGATCTTCCCGTCTTCGAGTCGATCGACGTGCCGGCGAAAGGCGGTCAACTTTTCGATACGCTCCTTCGGGTCGGTCGGTATCTCGCTGCCGGCAATCATGATCTCGGTGTAGACGACACCCTGGGTTTTCAGCCGCTCGAGATGGGCAGCGATGACGGCGTGGAACGCGTCGAGGCTGCGGGTGATCCGGTCGCCCACCTCATACCATTTCAAGAAGGACGCCATGTCGGTGACCGGATAACGACTTGCCAGGTCTTGTTCGGTGAACGGCAGGTTCGCCCCGTTGGCGAGCAGATTGCCGGTCATAACGGGATCGATGATGCCATCGAGATGGCAGTGAAGTTCAACCTTTGGGATCGCGGCCACCGTCGAATCATCCCGTCCCATTTGCCCAGGGACCTCGCCTACTTTGTATTGCCAGACGCCCGATTCGCATGCCTCGCGAACACCGCCTGGCACTCGTCGGCATCGTCGGCAATCGCTGCGACCGAACCAGGTTCGCTCAGGCCGGCCGCGATTCTGCCAAGCGCCGCCGCACTCTTGCGCAGGTCCCCGAGCGCCTCGGCGGTCAGTCTAAGCCAATCCGTTCCTTGCCGAGGGCTGGCGTTGATTCTTCTGACGAGATCCTCGAGCCGACTCGCCTCCTGCAACAGCCTGCTCCCCGTTGCCGTCTTCAACTCGCTGAATTCGGAGATCGGCGGACGGGTCAGGAAGGTGCTGACGCGTGTCGCCATCTCGGCGGTCTGCCGTGCCGCAAAGAGGCGATTCTCGAGATCGTTCTCGGCAGGCGAACTCGCGCGAGGAATTGCCAGCAGCACCCGGATGTCGGCCACCACGGCACGCAGACAACAACGCTGAAAATTGGGTCCGACTTCGCTTGGCGAGGGAAGATAATCGTGCAGCAGTTGCAGCGACCGCTCGGTCTGCTGATGGATGCGGATCTGGTCCTGAAGGATGACGTTCCAGGATGGCTTGTCTCCTTCGCGCGACGCCTGGGCGGATTCCTGGGCCGTCTTCAATGTTTCGGCAATCAACCGCAGTCCTTCGCGCAGGTCAGTCGGCGCGGTGGGTTCCTGCTGGAGCCAGGAATTGATGAAGTTTGCCGCTGCCCCAGCACGCTCGCTCAGGGCTTGGCTCTTGGCCGCACCGGCAGGCACGGGCGGGTCGAGTTCACCAGGTGGTCGAGGAAGAGGTTCGTGACGGAGCGCAACCTGCCAGCAGGCAATTCGGGCCCACAGCAGTTTCAGCCGCCAGGCATCCGTAGCAAGACACGGTTGGTATGCGGGCCTGCAGAAGCCATCAGGATCTTCGTCTTCGATGGCGAACACGCGCTTCTTCTTGGCATTGAACGCTGGCAGGGCATAAGCGTCACGATACCTCTCGATGGCGGCCATGACGTCATCAGCAACCGCCACGTCGTAATTCGGGTCATCGTATTGGGCACGGATGCGTGGCGGACACTGAGGCGCCATATCGAGATCGGCCTCGCGCAACTGGTTCAGATAGACGGGGCTCGCCGAGTTCTGATACGGATCGGCGGTCAACCCTGCACGGACTGCGGCGTTGACCTCGCCTTCGGTGAGGTACAGGGACTCGGCAAGGGATGAGCGCCAAGACGCCAGGAAGACGCCCAGAATTAGCAGGGTCCCAACGCATGCCGTCACTCGTTTCACGTTGACCTCCTGAGGGGGTGAGGAGACCATTCTACCGTGGCTCGCCACGTTCTGCTGCGCGACCACTCGACTCCCTGGCGTGGTCCGCGGAACACGCGCAGGCGAATAGTAAATATATGGTAATTTCAACCGTCGCGGAAGCACTGCCCGCAGCCATTCTGTGTGGTTACATACGTCGTAAATATTCCGCCTACGGAATCACCGCCCGGAACCCGACCGTCGTCGACGCATACGTCTGAGCGTACGTCAGATCGAGTGCGAACGCGCCCGCCGCCAAACGCTGTCGGAAATGTGTTAAATTGCCGTTGACGAGCGTTGCTTTGGCGACGGCCGTACGCCGGGCGCATGCCCCCGGTCATGACTTTCATCGGCGAGGACAGCCACCATGAACCGTGCCGTTGCCCATGTTTCCCGACTCCTTCTCGTTGTTGCTGTGTCATTGGGGGGCTTCGCGGCATGGGCCGGCGGTCTCGAGGCGCCTGCGGCGCCGACCAGTCCGACCAGCGCGATGTTCACGACGGCCGACGTGTACAACCGGCTCACGACCGGTGCCGGCGGCAGCAAGCGCGCGGGTGGCTTCGCGGAACCGGGCTCGGGGCCGACGGCCGGCATCGTCCTGCCGGCCGGGGGCACCCTGCGGGGCGACCGGTGGTACGACCCGAACAACGGCACCATCATCGACACGACGACCGGCCTCGTGTGGTTCAAAGACGTCTCGGTGGTCAATTCCCCCACGGCCTTCGGCACGAGTTCCGGCAAGCGGGCTTTCGTGGCCACGGACGGCGCTAACATCGACGCGTTTCGGCTCACGGCGGCGCTCGAGAGCGGTGTCCTCACCTTCGACCCGGGCATTGGCGCACCTCTGAGTGGCAGTTCGTCCTACGGCGACTGGCGCATTCCCACGCGCGCCGAGATGCGCTCGTTGATCACCGGCACAGGAGGGCTGACCAGCGGGAACATCAGTGGCATGGGCTTCACGAATGCCTATATGAGCGAATACTACTGGACAGCCACGCCCTTCGAGTTTCCGACGGACACGCCGCACGCGAGTAACATGACGACCTTCTGTCCAGCCGATGGCCAGGTCGTTGCGGCGGCGAAGGCGCCGATCTCCTACCATTGCGTGTGGCCTGTTCGCAGCCACTGACGGGTTGTTTGCGACGGCGCCGGGGCATGTAACACATTGTATTCGTGATCCCTGATCACTGCGAGATCGTCGTCTTCTCAGACACGCACCTGGGGTTCGATCAGCCGGTGCGGCCGCGTTCGCACCGCGTCCGGCGGGGCCCGGACTTTTTCGCCAACTGGCAACGCGTCTTGAGCGTCGCCGTGCAGCGGCGGGTGGCTGCCGTCATCCATTGCGGCGACCTGTTCTTCCGCAGCAAGGTCCCCCAACCGATCGTCGATCGGGTGTACGCCGAGATTCACACTTTTCTCGAACACGACATTCCGCTCGTCATCGTTCCGGGCAACCACGAGCGCGCGCGGTTACCGACCTCGTTGTTTCTGGCGCATCCGCGTCTGCACATCTTTGACCGACCGCGCACCTTCACTCTCAGTTGCGGGGATCGGCGGATTGCGGTCGGCGGTTTCCCGTCGGTGCGCAACGGTGTTCGCGACGTTTTCGCCGCCTCATACGCCGCAACCGGCTTGGACACCACTGCCGCGGACATGCGCCTGCTCTGCCTGCACCAGACGATCGAGGGGGCCCATGTCGGCCCCGGCAACTTCGTGTTTCGTGACGGGCCCGACGTTATTCCTCGACGTCTGCTCCCCGACGGCATCGATGCGGTCCTCACCGGTCACATCCATCGGCGCCAGGAGCACACCTACCGCAGGCGGCCGGCCGGGCCCGCGATCCCCATCCTCATGCCGGGCTCGATCGAGCGGACGTCGTTCGCCGAGAAGGACGAGGCCAAGGGTTATTACATACTGCGTATTGCTGAGGGCGCGCGCGATCGAATGCTCACCTGGCAGTTTCATGACCTGCCCGCGCGCCCCATGGTCGAATGGGCCCTGCCCGAGGACATCGCCCCGAGCGCGGTCGCGCCCTGGTTGGCCCGGCAATTCGCTGCAGACGCCCGCGACGCCCAGTCCCCAGGACCCTCGGCGGTGCGCTCGCAGGTTTCGGGGACGTACGACTTAACTGAGTTAAGTCGTACGTCCCCGAAACTCTCCCGAAACTCTCGTTGTCGCGGCGCCCCGCCTGTGTCAGAATGATACCGATCATTCTCAGTCCCGCTCCGCATCTTGACGACCCATTGCACCGCTGCCCTCGAAAGAACCACCATGCGCAAGCACACGCTTCTGGCCCTGTCGATCTGTCTCTCCGTTCTCGTTGTCACGCTGTTCGTCGGTTGCGACCGCGCCCCCGACGCCGCGGGTGTCGGGCCGACGGCGGTGACGGCGACGGGTGGTGCCGGTACGGCGGCCACAACGGCGAACGCCGAGGTCCGCCTGAGTTTTCAGGTCGACGGGATGACGGGCACCGAAGCTCACCCGTCCGTGCGCGGCACGGTCGGCGCACCGCAGGTCACCGTGCGCATGATCTCGGTCAACATCGGCAACACGGCGTCGCCGACGACGCGACAAGTGCGGACGGCACTGGTGGCGTCGGGTACGCAAGTTGACTTTGTATTTACGGTTCCGGCGCAGACGACGGTGGCACAGGTCTCGGTCGAAAACGGCACGATCGCCGGCCGCAGCGAGTTCCACGGCGCCGCCGACCTCGTCGTCGGCTCGAACACGATCGTCGTGAATCCGGTTGGGTCGCGGTTGCCCCGTGACATCGTTGCGACGGTTCTGATGCAGATCGTCGACGATTCACGCCTCTTTGCGAGTGCGCCGGCAAACCTGGCCGGAGCGATCGCCCAGACCATCGCCCCTGTCAACCGGCAGAGCGTCATGGTCTACATCGAGGCGATGAATCTGGTCGACCGGCAGGTGCTGGGCGGCACCGGGACAACCACGGGATTCGGCACGGGGACCGGAACGGAAACAGGCTCCACTTCAAACACTGGCACAAGCACCGGCACGGGAACCGCTTCCTCGACCGGCACCGGTTCGGCCACGGGGTCGGGCACGGGAACAGGGTCGGGTTCCGACACTGGAACGGGCTCAGGAACGGGAACCGGGACAGGAACGGGAACAGGAACCGCGCTCAGCAGCGCGAAGGTATTGACTGCGTTTGCTTTTACGGCGCCGGCCGTCATCGGCATCATCGACGAAACCGAGAAGACGGTGGCCGTGACCGTGCCGTTCGGTACCAGCGTCTCGGCACTCGTGGCCAGTTTTGCCGTATCGCCTGGCGCCACCGTGAAGATGGGTGCGACAACCCAGACCAGCGGTACCACCGAGAACGACTTCACCACCGCGAGGACCTTCACGGTCGTCGCGCAGGACGGGACGCATCAAGACTATGTCGTGACCGTGATCGCCATGCCGGGAATCTCGACCCTGAGTCCGGTGAACAACGGGGCCAATGTGAACAAGACGGCCGACCTGATAATCACGTTCAGCACGCGCGTCAGCAAGGGAACCGGCGCAATCGTCATCAGGAATGTGACTGACAGCACCGATGCTGAGACGATCGACGTGGCCGTATCGCCCAATGTTTCGGTCACCAACAACGTCGTGACGATCAACCACGCGCCCCTGGCCACAAAGCAATACGCTGTGCGTATTGCGAATACCTGCTTCGTCGATGCCGTCGGGAACACATTCGCAGGGTTCATCGACGATACAGGCTGGCGCTTCAGCGTGAACGCCGACCTGCTCTCTGCAGCGTTTGCGAGTGTAACCACGCCCCGCATCACCAACGTGGGTACGGTGCACGTGGCCTTCACGAGCAGCGTGACCGGTGTCGATATCGCCGATTTCGCACTGACCCGCGGTGGCAACCCGGTGACACTGACCTCGGCGATGTTGAGTGGTTCCGGCGCCGACTATGCCCTTGATCTCAGCACGGTGCCGATGCTGGAAGGCACCTACGTGTTGACCCTGACTGCCGCGGGTTCTGGTATCGTCGATGCGGCTGAGAACGCGTTGGCCGGCGATGCCTCCCGAAACTGGAGCGTCGATCTCACCGCCCCCACTGTTTCGGTCGGTTCGACCCGTGAGTCGCCGACGACGAATCTGTCGGCGATTCCGGTGAAGATCACCTTCAGCGAGAGTGTGACCGGGTTCAGCGCCGCGGGGTTGACGATCGAAAACGGCACACTGAGCAACTTCACGGCTGTTTCGCCCACCGAGTACACCTTCGGCCTGACGATCACCGGCAACGGTCATCCAACGGTCGATGTTGCGGCGAACGCCGCCCACGATAGCGCAGGGCACAACAATCCTGTTGCGGCGCACTATGTCCATCAGGTGTGTGGCGCCGACGGTTCCGACGTGGCCTTTCCCGAGGGGGCTGCCACCTCGACGTATGTCCTGGTGCCGCGCACCCAGTTGCCCGATGGAACCTGGGTTCCGGCCTTCTACTGCGCGAAATACGTTGCCGCCGTGGAGTCGACGTGGCCCCTTCCTTATCGGGCCAAGTCGGTTTCGGGGGCGACACCATGGACAGGTATCTCCTGGACCAACGCCAAAACGGCCTGCACGAATGCCGGCGGCACGCTGATCACCGAAGACCGCTGGTTGGCCATCGCCAACAACGCCCTCAATGTGAACGCCAACTGGACAGGCGGAGCCAAAGGCAGCGGCATGTTCTTCCGCGGCCACTCGGACGGAACCCCAAACGAAGTCCTCGTGAGCCCCAACGATGATTCGAATGGATACGTTGGGACGGGCAACTCCAGTGCGAGCGGCCCCCAGGAAAACCGGATGAAGACCCTGTCCAATGGCGCCAAAATCTGGGACATCGGCGGGAACATCTGGCAGTGGGTCGACCAGGTCCAGTCGGTGAATACCTGGTACACCGGATGTGACGTTCCCAACTGGTATGAGACCAACAGCGTCAACATCACCAATGCCAAGATCAAGACCCCTTATGACTCGACCTACGGCGTCGGCCGGATCTACAACAACTACCCGATGCCCTCCGATGGTGTCTTCGTGCGCGGTGGTCTCTGGTGCGACGCCGACGCTGCCGGGGCGTTTGCCCTCGAAATGGACCTCGGTCCGACGATCGCCTACATCTGCTTCGGGTTTCGCTGCACCCGGCCGTGACCGCGCCCCGGAAACTCACGTCCCTGAAACTCCGCCAGTTTTCACGTTGTCGCGGTGGTCCGCCTGTGCCAGAATGAGACCGGTTGTTCTCAATCCCGCTTTGCTTCCTGGCGACCTGTTGTGCCGTTGCCCTTGAAAGGACCACCATGCGCAAGCTCACGCTCCCGGCCCTCACGATCTGTCTCTCCGTTCTTGTGGTAACACTGTTCGTCGGTTGCGACCGCGCCCCCGATGCTGCCGGTGTCGGGCCGTCCGCTATGACGACGACCGGTGCTGCGGGAGCCACGACCGCGAACGCCGAAGTCCGCCTGAGTTTTCAGGTCGACGGGATGACGGGCACCGATGGACTCCCGTCCGTGCGCGGCGCAGTCGGCGTGCCGCAGGTCACCGTGCGCATGATCTCGGTCAACGTCGGCAACACGGCGTCGCCGACGACGCGGCAGACCCAGACGGCCCAGGTCGCTTCGGGCACGAATGTTGACTTTGTATTTACAGTTCCGGCCAAGACCACGGTGGCGCAGGTGTCGGTCGAGAACGGCACCATCGCCGGTCGCAGCGAGTTTCACGGCGCCGCCGACCTCACGGTCGGCTCGAACACGATCGTCGTGAACCCGGTCGGGTCGCGACTCGCCCGCGACGTCGTCGCGAACGTGCTCTTGAACATCGTCAATGAACCGCGCCTGTTCGCCAGCGCGCCGACGAATCTGGCCGGGGCGATCACGCAGGCGATTGCGACGGTCGATCGGCAGAGCGCGACGGCGTATCTCGATGCGATGAGCCAGGTCGATCGGAAAGTGCTGGGTGGCACCGGGATCCTGGCGGGTTATGGCGGTGGCACCATCCGCGGCACGGTGACGCCGGCCGTCACGACCTCGGTCTACATGCAGCTTTACAATAGCAATACACCGACGGTTCCGCTTGCCGCGACGCTGATTCAGGCCGGAACCAGCTTCGAGTTCCGGACCGTCCCGCCCGGCAACTACTTCCTGCGACTCGACCCCGCCAGCGGCCTGGCGCTGACTGCCGCCGCGGGCGTGCAGAACGTCACCATCACCAATGTCGAGGTCCAGGACCGGCAGAACCTGACGTATTCGAACGCGGCCCCGCTGATTGTCGACCACTCATTGGCCGGGACCACGCTCACGGTGACCGGTTCGCGCTTCGTCGTGTCGCCGAGTCCGGCCGTGATCAGGGCCAACGGCGTGCCGTTGCCGACTGCCAACCAGGCCAACTGGGCGTCGGCCACGATCTACGCCGATGTCGCGTCGTTGGCGCCCGGGGTCTACACGATCTCGGTGGCCAACCCCGACGGCGTGACCGCGCAGTCGCCGAAGTTCCTGGTGACCGGCGGCGGCACGATCCGCGGGTCGGTGACCCCGGCCATCACGACGTCGGTGTCGATGCAGTTGTACGATGTCAATACACCTGGTGTGCCGTTTGCCTCGACGCTGGTCCGGGCCGGAACCGACTTCGAGTTCAAGGGTGTTCCTGCCGGGAACTACTTCCTGAAGCTCGATCCCGGCAGCGGCCTGATGTTGACCGTCGCCGCCGGGGTGGCCAACGTGACCATCGGCAACGGTGTCACCGAAGAGCGGCAGGCCCTGACGTATTCGAATTCGGCGCCGCTGATCGCCGACCACTCATTGACCGGGACCACGCTGACGGTGACCGGTTCGCGCTTCGTCGTGTCGCCGACGCCATCGGTGATCAAGGCCAATGGCGTGGCCCTGCCGGCTGCCAACCAGGGCAACTGGACGTCCGGCACGATCTACGCCGACGTGGCGTCGCTGGCTGCCGGGGTCTACACGATCTCGGTGACCAATCCGGACGGGGTCACGGCGCAATCGCCGAAGTTCGTCGTCATCGGCGGCGGCACCGTTCGCGGCTCGGTGACGCCCGCCGTCACGACCTCGGTCTTCATGCAGATGTGTAATGTCAATACACCCGGCGTCCCCTTCGCATCGACGCTGATCCAGGGCGGCACCGCTTTCGAGTTCAAGGGCGTCCCGGCCGGGAACTATTATCTGAAGCTCGATCCGGGCAGCGGCCTGATGTTGACCGTCGCCGCCGAAATCCAGAACGTGACCATCGGCAACGGGGCCACCGAGGAACGGCAGAGCCTGACCTACGCCAGTGTCGCGCCCGTGGTGGCCGATCACACGGTGAGCGGGACGATGCTGGTGGTGACCGGGCAGCGGTTTGCCGTGTCGCCGAATCCCGCGGTGATCAAGGCCAATGGCGTGCCGTTGCCGGCCGCCAACCAGGGCAACTGGACGTCCGGCACGATCTACGCCGGAATCGCGTCGCTGGCTCCCGGGGTCTACACGATTTCGGTGACGAACCCCGACGGGGTCACCGCACTGTCGGCGAAGTTCCTCAACCACAGCCTGCCCGGCCCGGTCGTGACCAGCACGACAGTGTCGACGCTGGGCGGCATCAAGGTTCTCGAGATTGCGGGCGCCAACTTCGACCCGAGGACGGAAATCTATGGCGATCAAAGACTGATTGCCCGGTATGGTCTCGCCTCCTGGACCTCGACCGCCATCGCCGCCGACCTCAGTTCGCTCGACCCCGGCCGCTACCGCCTGGCGGTGAAGAATGTCGACGGCATGGTGGCGAGCATTCCGGCTCCGTACCTCACGTTCGATAATCCGCTGCCGCCGCCGGTGATCGTGGCGACCCAGACCCGCGATACCTCGGTGACCCTGACCTGGAGCCCGGTTCGTGGCGCGACATCATACAACGTGTGGGTGGTCACACCCGCGCTGCAATACATTGGCAATACATACTCGT
>CAZADH010000080.1:0-8493 GCA_964483805.1 uncultured bacterium | reverse complement strand
GTGCAACTACACCTGGACCGGTCTCGTCGCCAGCACGGCCTACACCCTCGGCATCGTCGCCGCCGGCGACATCATCACGAGCGCCCGAACCGACGCGAACGTGACCACCTGCCCGTCCGGGGCAACGTTCATCGATATCTATGGGGATTGGCCCGGGCAGGGCTTCAATGCGGTTAACACTATGGGCATTGAGGTCGGAGCTGGCCGGGTCTACTTCCGTACGAGTAACGCGACCTGTGCCATGACCGTGTACTCCCTCGCCAAGCCCGTTGCAACCACGCAGGTCGCAACCGCTACGTTTCATGCGCCCGTCCAAAACGCCGAGAACTTCTTCGTCGGTGCAGCCTACGCGTATTTCCCTTCGGCCGCTGGTCGGTCCGTGACATACTACCCAGTGGGTTTGCCGATTCAGATGCCGAACAACGTCGGCAAGAACCTGAGCGGTGAGTTCAACGCGGTCTGCAGTGCCATTGCCTACTGTGAAGATGGGAATGGCAACCGATACGTCTATGCAAACGACGGTGGGGCGCTCAGCAAGCTGGTGAAGTACGACGCCAGTTTCTCCTGTGTGGCTTCCATCTCCCTGCCGACCGTGAACGACTCCCAGCAGATCAAGATGCGAGCGAGTGCCGACGGCTCGAAGCTGGTGGCCGTGTTTTCGCGCACGTCGGCCACCCAGTACGGGGCCTACATGGTTTTCAACACCGCCGATCTGTCGGTCCGAAAGAGCCGGACCGACGTGGTGCCGGCGCCAGACTGGGTCTCCTCGATGGCGCTCTCGTCCCAGGAGAATGCATTGTACATGTTGAGCAGCGCGGGAACCCTGCCCACGCTGCGCAGGGTCGATCTCACCACGTTCAATCCGAGTCTCATCACCTCGCTGCCCAGTGGCAGCAAGGAATTGCTGGTCGACAAACTGGGTCGGATCTGGGTGGTCGTGGCCGATGCCAACGCACCACGGGTCGACGTCTACCAGCGTGGCGTCGTGGCGCGGTCGTTCTTCCTCCCGAGTTCCATCGACGGATTCTCGACCTCCCAGATGCGGTTGGACCGCGCTTACATCGGGAATGACGAGACCACCGATCAGGTGGTGACCGCCTACCTTGTTGCTCCCGGCGGCATTGGCGGGGGAACTGTCAAACTGATGGTCATGGACGCCTCGTACGAATTCTGATCTGTGATCGGGGACGCATACTTCTTTCGGAAAAAGGTATGCGTCCCCATTTGCCGATTTGTCGATTTCTGCATTTGGAGGCGATAGAGTGATGCGTGGAGTGACTCCATGACCGTCCCCACAATTGCCGGCGCGAAACTGCCGCTGTTTCTCTACGGCACGGCCTGGAAAGACGTGCGCACGGCCGATCTCGTCAAGGAGGCCTTGCGGGCGGGTTTTCGCGGCATCGACACCGCGAACCAACGCAAGCACTACCACGAGGCCGGCGTCGGTGATGCGCTGCGCGAGGCGTTTGCCGAGGGACTCGTCGCCCGCGACCAGGTGTTCGTGCAGACGAAGTTCACCTATCGGCCGGGCCAGGATCACCGCCTGCCGTACGACCCGAATGCTGCGCCGCCTGATCAGGTGCGGCAATCGCTGGCCAGTTCGCTCGAACACCTCGGTGTCGACAAAATAGACTCTTTTGTATTGCACGGCCCGTCGGTCGGGCGGGGTCTGGCCGACGTCGACTTCGCGGTCTGGGAGACCATGGTCGAGTTGCTCGGGGCCGGCCGAACCCGCTATCTCGGGGTCAGCAATATCTCGCTGGCACAACTCGAGTTGCTTTGCGCGAAGGCCTCGCGGCCGCCGACGTTTGTGCAGAACCGTTGCTTTGCCGCCACCGGCTGGGACCGAGAGGTGCGGCGATTTTGTCGTGACCAGAACATGATCTACCAGGGATTCTCGCTGCTGACAGCCAATGGGCGCGAGTTGAGCAGTCCGGCTGTCGCGGCGATTGCCCGTCGCGTCGGCCGCTCGATCGCGCAGGTCACCTTCCGTTTTGCCCTGCAGGTCGGCATGTTGCCGCTGACCGGCACCACCGACCCCGAGCACATGCGCATCGACCTCGAGGTTGCCGATTTCTCGCTGACCGACGACGACGTGGCGACGATCGAGCACCTCGGGTAACGCGGAGGCGCATGATCGGTGTAAATACATCGTGTGTCAGTATCTGCGCCTCTGCCGGGACTTGGTTTTGCCGTGTTACTGTCTCCAAATGAACCAACAAGGAGAGAAGAGAGCCATGGTGCATTCCAACGCCGTTTTTCGCGTTCTGATGAGTTCGTTGGTGTTGTGCGGCATTGTTGCGGGTTTCTCTGGAGCAATCCCGGCGCTCAGTTTGTCGATTGACCAGGATGACCCGGTGATTGTCATCGCCAACTCGGATGGCACGGTTTTTCGAAAGGTGCCATTGAGCGAATTGAAGAAGATCTACTTCCGAGAGCACAACTCCGTATCCAGTGGTGGCAATGCGCCCCGCCAGCCCCTGTTCGACCTTCTCGTCGTCGAGACGCGCGACGGCGCGTCCCAGGAATTCGTGCTCTCGTCTGAACTGATCATCACAAAAGAAGAGAAGACCGCAAACCCCGAAAAGAAACCAACAACGCCGCAGGTCCAACCCGTTGGCAGGCCACCCAAAGACGTGGAGCAGCGAGCGGCCGGCTCTGACTCGCTCGGCCCGGACAATCTGGGCCGGGTCTGGCAGATCCAGGAAGGCGAGTGGCGCGGCACCTGGACACGCCAGGGTGATAGCAACGAGTTTGTCGGCGTCTGGCACCTCCCGGCCGGAAAAGTGGTGAAAGATGTTTTGGTCCTCGAGTCGCTGAAAGGTGATCGCCTTGTGGTCTTTCGCAAGGGGCAGAACGCACGATACCAGTGCCAGATCTCTCCCGACCGAAAGAAGATCTTCAACGGGACCAATCCCTGGTTCCCGAGCGGCATTCTCAGCGGCACGATCGAGGGAAAGTAGCGTCGTCGCCAATACTCTGAATTAGTTGTTGCTACGGGTTCGCATCACTGTGACAATGGATACCGTCGATTCTTCAAAGGTTGTTGAAAGGCAGTGGCGACCCGGTTTCGCTGCCCGCTGACGAAAGGGTTCTCTATGACCAGGCGTCTCGTTTTGACCATGGTGGCGTTCTTCGTTGCGTTTGCTGTTCCCGTCTTCGTCGGCTGCGACCGCGCCCCCGATGCCGCCGGCGTCGGGCCGGCGACACCGACCACGTTGGGTGGCCCGGGCGCCGTGGCCAATGCCGAAGTCCGCCTGAATTTTCAGGTCGACGGGATGACGGAGTCCGATGTGCGCCCATCCGTGCGCGGCGCGGTCGGCCTGCCGCAGGTCACCGTGCGCATGATCTCGGTCAACCTCGGCAATACCGCTTCGCCAACGACGCGCCAGACGCAGACCGCCCAGGTCGCCTCGGGAACGCAGGTTGACTTTGTATTTACAGTGCCGGCGCAGACGACGATCGCACAGGTGTCGGTCGAAAATGGCACCATCGCCGGCCGCAGCGAGTTCCACGGCGCGGCCGATCTCGCCGTGGGGTCGAACACGATCGTCGTAAACCCGGTCGGGTCGCGGCTTGCGCGCGATGTCGTCGCGAACGTGCTCATGCAGATCGTCAACGACCCGCGCCTGTTTGCGAGTGCGACCGCGAACCTCGCCGGCGCGATCACGCAGGCGATCGCGACCGTCGACCGGCAGAGCGTCACGGCCTACGTCGAGGCGATGAACCTGGTCGATCGCCAGGTGCTTGGCGGCCCCGGGACCATCACCGGTTCGACCACCGGTTCCGGAACCGGAACGGGCACGTCCACCTCCACCGGCACCGGTATCGGCACCTCGACCGGTACCGGCACGGGAACCGGGACCGGGACTGGCACAGGAACCTCCTCTTCGACCGGCACCGGGACAGGCACCGGTACCGCACTCAGCAGCGCGAAGACACTGACCGCATTCGCGTTCACCACGCCGGCCGTGACCGGCACCATCGGTGAGGCCGAGAAAACCGTGGCCGTGACCGTGCCGTTCGGCACCCCCTTCTCGGCATTGGTGGCCAGTTTTGCCGTGTCGCCGAACGCGACCTTGATGATCGGCGCGGCCACCCAGACCACGGGCGTGACCGCCAACAGTTTCGCCGCGCCCAAGATGTACACCGTCGTCGCGCAGGACGGTTCGCAGCAGAGTTACCTCGTCACGGTGACGATGGCGGCCGGGCCTTCGACCAACTTCACGACCGTGATCACGACGACCGCTTCGAATCCGAGCAACGTCGCGCCGATCCCGGTGACCGTGACCTTCGACACCGATGTGGCCGATTTCGTTGCGGCCGATGTCGTCGTGACCAACGGCACGTTGGCCGACTTCGTGGCCGTGAGTGCACGTATTTACACGTTCAATATCACGCCGACGCGTCAGGGCGAAGTGAGCGTCGGGGTCCCGGTGGGGGTCGCCCACGACACGACCAGCAAGGGCAACGGCGCAGCGGTATTGACATTGGTGCACGATACGGTGGCCCCGGCGGTCACGGTCGTTGCGCAGACGACGAGCAACGCGACGCCGGTGCTGACCGGCACGGTCGAAGTGGGCGTGGCGACGGTCACGGTCACTGTCAATGCCGTCGATTACGTGGCGGTGGTCAACGGTGCGGCATGGGTGGCGACGGTCACCAATGCTCTCGGCAACGGCACCTACGCGGTGGTCGCCCGGGCCGTCGATGCCGCGGGCAACACGCAGACCGACGCCACGACCAACGAACTGGTCGTCGATACCAATGCGCTCACGGTCACGATCGCCTCGATCGCCAGCAATCCGACGCGGGTGTCGCCGATCCCGGTGACCGTTACGTTCAGTGCCGACGTGGCCGACTTCGTGGCGGCCGATGTGGTGGTGACGAACGGCGCGCTGTCTGACTTCGTTGCCGCCGGTCCGCGTATTTACAACTTCAATATCACTCCGGTGCGGCAGGGCGAGGTGGGCGTCGGTGTTCCAGTAGACGCGGCGCACACGGTGGCCGGCAGTGGCAATGCTGCGGCGGTGTACGCGACCGTCTACGACAACGTGGCGCCGACCGTGCAGGGCGTCACGTCGGTGAAATCCGATGCGGTATGGCCGGCGGGCACGGTCATCGACATCCTCGTGCAGTTCGACGAGACCGTGCAGGTGACGGGCACGCCGCAACTCACGCTCGAAACCGGTACGACCGACCGCGTGGCCGCGTATGTCGGCGGCAGCAACTCGAACACGTTGACCTTCCGATACACGGCGCAGCCCGACGATGTGTCGAGCGACCTCGACTACCTCAGCACCGCAGCATTGGCCCTGAACGGCGGCACGATTCGCGATGGCGCACACAACGACGCGGTATTGACGTTGTCTGCACCTGGTGCAGCGGGTTCGCTGGGTTACAATAAAGCCCTGGTCATTGAGGGGGCTGCCCCGGCCGTCTCCGCCATCTCGACGCTCGCCGGCGATGAGCTCGAGATCACCTTCAGCGAACCGATGGGCGCGGGTGCGACCACGCCAGGAAACTACACGATTGGCGGGGGCAAGGGAACGCTTGCTGACCATCCCGATTCGGTGACGCTGGTCACCGGCAACACCTATCGCCTGCGCTGGAACTCCGGCCTGATGACTGCCGGCAGCACCCTCGACGTGACCGTCACCGGCGCCGGCGATGTGGCCGGCAACCCCATCGGCACGACGAACACGGTGTCTGGTCCCACTCCGCTGGTGGTCATCGAGATGGTCACCGTGGGCGACCCGGGCAACATTGGCGACACGGCGACGTCGGCTACCGATGCGTCTGCCGGTTACGGTACGGTCCCCTACGTCTACCGGATCGGCAAATACGAGGTGACCAACGCGCAATACTGCACCTTCTTGAACGCCAAGGCCCAGACCGACCCGTACGGACTCGGCACCGAGTTTCGGTGGGAGGTCGCCACCCCGACCAAATCGGGTATCCGGGGAACCGGCACCAGTGGCAGTTACGTCTATACCCTGTACACCAACTATGCCGACAAGCCGGTGAACTATGTGAGCTACTGTTCGGCGATCCGGTTCATCAACTGGCTGCACAACGGTGCCAAGGCGACGAGCGATACCGAGACGGGTGCTTATACGATTGTTGGCGGTGGCATCGATTCGGGCGGGGTCGGCCCCCGCAACCCGGGCAGCCGGTACGTGTTGCCGACCGAGAACGAATGGTATAAAGCCGCGTATTACAAGGGCGGCGGTACGAATGCAGGTTACTATCTGTTTGCCACTCAGTCGAACACCAATCCGACCGTCGCCACCGCCAATGCCAACGGGTCGGTGAGCAATCCAGGCGCCAACGTGGCCAACTACAACAGTGGCGCAAATTGGCAGGCCGGAGCCGACGTCACGACGGTCGGGAGTTGCAATGCCCCAAGTTATTACGGAACCTACGACATGTCCGGCAATGTCTCTGAATGGTGCGATGCGCTGTATCAAGGCGAGCAACCGGTTGCGCGGGGCGCGATGATGACCAACAATGCGGTGAACCTGACATCGCTCCAGCGGTACGGTTATTACAACCGGTGGACCGAGTCCTACATCGGTTTCCGCGTGGGGCGGCCGTAGTATCGCAAGACTATGGAAGCCATGATGACCATTCGACGATTCGACAAATATGTCTCTGGTCTGGTGTTCGCGCTGGTGCTGCTGCTGGCGCAGGTGTCGACCCTGTCGGCCGGTCCGTTGCTGGCCGGCATCGACGTCTTGCAGCAGACCGACTTCGCCGGTCTCGAAGGCAAGCGGGTCGGCGTGATTACCAATCAGACCGGCGTCGACCGCCACGGCCGCAGTCTCGTCGATCTGTTGTTCGCCGCAAAAAAGTTGACGCTGGTCGCGATCTTCAGCCCGGAACATGGGTTCCGCGGTGACCAGGACGCCGGCGCCCATGTCGACCATGCGCGCGACGCACAGACCGGGCTGCCCGTGTTCAGTCTTTACGGCAAGACGCGCCGGCCGACCGCCGAAATGCTGCGCGGCATCGACACGCTCGTCTTCGACATCCAGGACGTCGGGGCGCGGTTCTACACCTACCTGAGCACGATGGGCATCTGCATGGAAGAGGCCGCGGCCCACGGCATCGAGTTCGTCGTGCTCGATCGTCCGAATCCGCTCGGCGGCGACGTGCTCGAGGGGCCGGTGCTCGAAAAGACCGGCAGCTTCGTCGGATACTTCCCAGTGCCGATCCGTCACGGACTCACGGCCGGCGAGATGGCGCGCCTGCACGCTGAGGCAAAGGGGCTGAAGCTGCGGCTCACCGTGATCCCGGTGCGGGGATGGCGCCGGTCGATGCTCTTCGACCAGACCGGCCGGTCGTGGGTTCGCCCGTCACCCAACCTGCGCAGTCTCGATGCGGCGCTGTTGTATCCCGGATTGTGCCTGTTTGAAGCGACCAACCTCTCGGTCGGCCGCGGCACCGACGCGCCGTTTCGTTGGTTTGGCGCGCCGTGGCTCGATGCGAAGGCGCTGGTGCGCACGCTCGAAGCCGCGCGTCTTGCGGGGGTGCGTTTTCACGTCGAGGCCCGGACCCCGGCCACTGACGTGCACGCCCGCCGCTGGTGTCACGGCGTGCGCGTCGAGGTGACCGACCGCGCCGCCGTGCGCAGTGTCGCGATCTTCGTGCATGTCGTGTGCGCGTTGCGCGATCAGGGCGTCGCCGAGTTCGCGCTCAAGAGGCAGCACGCGGCGCTGCTGGTCGGCAGCGACATTTTTGCGGCGGTCTTCCGGGCGCGCCGCTCGCCCGCGCAGATTCTGGCCGGGTTTGCGACAAGTGCCGCGGGTTGCGCGGAGTCGCGGCGACCGCACCTGTTGTATTGATTTGTTCAATATGTCTTCGTATGAGTATGACATTTGTCATACTCATACGAAGCTTAGTGATGCAGGACCGATCTTTGGTTATTGCCCGGCGGCCCGGGCCCTGCCCAGATACCAGGATGCGCCCGCGTTGAAACCGGTGACGAAGCCTTTGTATCCGTCCCACGGCGAGTAATCACCGTCAGACGAGAAGCCCGCCAACGTGAACTTGCCGCTGAGCAGATCGACGCTGGCGTCGCCACACGAGATCTCGAACGAGTCGCCCACGTTGCCCAGGTGTTCCGACAGATCGCCGATCAGTCGCTCGGTGGCCGCCGCTGCTTCCGCTGCGCTGTCTCCGCGCAGGATGAACGCCGACATGCCCCACACGGCCGTTTCTGCGCCCTTCCAGAAGCCGAGGGCGATCCCCGCGCCGTCGGGAATCAGCGCCTGGACGATGGCGTCGCCGGCCAGAGCCCCACGCTCGCCGGTCTCGAGAACTCCGATGGTCTCGTAGGTTTTCGGGTCGATCTCGAGCCATGCCCAGAATGGCTTCCCGCGGACCTCGGCGGGTTTCTGGGGGAACAACACCACCGACCGGGTGGCGCGGATGGTCTTGATCACGCGCTCGTCGACACCGCGTGGGCCCTCGGCTCCAAGCCGGTCAGGC
>CAZADH010000079.1:19212-21981 GCA_964483805.1 uncultured bacterium | reverse complement strand
CGGTACTCGTACTTGCGCTGGGTCAGCAGTTCGAGTCCGGCGTGGAAGCCGACGCCCATGTCCGTGCTGCCGCTCGCCTGCAACGTTGGCGGCACGAAACTGTCGATCGTGCATAAATCGTTGATCAGGGTCACCTGGTCGGAAAACGTCATCACCGCCACCTCGACCCGTTTCGAGGCCACGGGGTCGGCCGCGATCGCCTGTTGGAAAGCGACGATGCCAGCGTTGAGCGCGGCAATCGGCTCACCGGTCATTGATCCGGACGTATCGAGGAGCAGCAGGCAGGCGCACCGCGGCTCCGGGTTCATCGCAAACTCGACGCTTCCTACCAGCTTGCCTTGCTCTGACATACCTGTCTCCTTTGGCACCCGATGACCGGGTGCGTTCCTGGCGTCAATACAATGCGTTTATTTCTCTGATGGATCGGCGTCCGACCCACCGTTACGGGGCGTCCACACCCGCGTGGGACATCCACATCCATACGGGGTATTTACGTGGGGATGCCCCCTACGGGTTTCCCTGTGGGGGTGCGGGTTCAATCGACGGTGATCGACTTGCTGACGTTCTTGGGAACGTCGGGATGGACGCCGTGATTGGCGATCTCGAGGCGGTCGAGGAACTGCATCTTCAGCTTGCTCATCTTCAGCGACAGGATCTGCAACACCACGGTGATCGAGAAGATCGACAGGATGGTGCTGCCGGTGCGCGGCAACGTCGCGTAGCCATGGTGGTAGGGGAACGAACTGGCCGGCGGGATGGCCACTGCTTCGCGCAGCAGGTCGTGGTCTTCGGCGATCATGTAGACGTTGGCGCCGCGGATCTTGTGGGTGTTGATCTGCGAGATCGTCAGGTTGACGTCTTGCTCGTTGGGGCAGGTGATGAAGATCAGCGGGTAGTTGCGATACAGGCACTCGAAGAAGTTGTGGTTGGCGAACACCTTGTCGAACAGCCGGCGTTCGGCGTCGGCCAGCGTATCGGGTTTGGTGTCGCGAAACGCGTAATCGACCATGGCACGGTACAGGCGCACGGTGGCTCGCGCGTCGAGCGTCTTGCCGTCGGGTTGCCCCAACGCGGCCACCATGGCCTCGCCGAACTTGTCGAGAATACCTTGTATGGCATCGAGACCGAACACCGTGTTGATGCCGAGAATGGTATTCGGGCCGTGTTTGAACTCGGAACCCTCGAACCCTTCGGTGTGATTCAGCACGATCTCGCGGACCTTGAGGGCGCCCTCTTTGGCGATGCCGAGGATGCGGGTCGCGAGAATGTGGATGCTCGGTTTCAGGAAGAGCGCTTCGGCCATCTCGTCGGTCTCTTTGGCCGTCGTCTTCACGGTGCGATCGATGAGGTCGGGGATCTGCCGCAGCATATGCAGATGCGCCTCTTTCTGGGCTTCGGTGGCCGCTTTGGCGCCTTTCGCCCGGGGTGCCGGTTGCGCCGCAGCCACACGCATCGCCAGGATCAACAACACCAGCAACTGGTTGATGAAGCTCTTCGTGGCCGGCACGGCGATCTCGGGGCCGCAGCACAACGGCACGAACAGGTCGGATTTTTCGAGCGCGAGTGTCGAGTTGGTGTTGTTGAGTACGCACACCCGCTTGATCTTTGGATAAGTGCGGGCGACGAAGTTGAAGACGTCGATCAGGTCTTTGGTTTCACCGCTCTGGCTGATGCCGATGATCACGTCGCCGTCGCGCAGCGAGTGCGTGCACTGCGCGCGGAACTCGCCGGGCAGCAACGGCGTGATCGGCAGGTGCGCGATCTCGTCGAAGAATGCGGGCGCGGTCTTGGCGGCATGGAAAGAGCTGCCGCAGGCGAGCATGTATATTGTATTGCCGCTCTTGCGTGCGGTGTTGATGATCTTGACGAACTGTTCGAGCCGCTTCTCGATATCGTCGCTGTCTTCGAGATCGAAGATCGCATCGAGGAACTTTACGAAGGCCGAGACGTCGAACTCGGGCGACGCCGTCAGTTCGCGCAGCTCTTCGAGAAAACTGGCGTGCGACGACTCGAGGCGTGTGTCGATCGGTCCGGTCGCGTTCTTCCTGATGAACTCGCGCAGCTCGGTCGCCGCCTCACCGGCCACGAACTCGCGGCAGGCCTCGGCCAGGCGGCGTTGCTCGGTGATGGCCGCGAGGCGCAGGACCTCGGCCTTGAGCGTGCGCAGGGTGGGAGCGAATCTGCGGCTGCGCCGCAACAACTGGGTGACGGGGTTGCCGCCGTAGAACAACGAGATGACCCGCCGCGTCGTGTGCACCTGGTTGGCGATCTCCTGTTCCATGAAATACTTGTGCGGGTGCTGCAAACGGGTCTCTTCGACCTTGAGCAGGCTGCGCTGGGTGTCGCGGTGCAGCTTCTTGCCTGATTTGAGGTCGTACAGGTCGAGTCGCGTGGCATTGAAGACGGCGAACTCGTTCTCGCGGATCGGCAACAGAATGCGGGTGAGCTGCAGTACCGAGGCAAGATCGGACGACGCCACGACGAACTCGCCGCCGACCGGATCCTGGCCGGTGCCGATGTACAGGCTGCTGCCGGCTTTGACGGCGACCACGATGCGGCTGACCGGGTCGACCACCACCGCGGCATACGAACCGGTCAGTTTCTTCGAGGCCTTCAGCACGGCGTCGATCAGCGCGTGCTCGCGCACGGCGTTGTCGTTGACGTCTTTGTATTGCAGGTTGGCGGCAAAGAAGTGCTCGACCGTGTGCACGAGCATCTCGCCGTCGTTGTCGCTCTTGACGTCGTGGCCCTCGGCGATGAGCCACTCTT
>CAZADH010000079.1:0-19202 GCA_964483805.1 uncultured bacterium | reverse complement strand
ACCGTAGAAATGAATCTTGCACGACATCTGGTGGGGCTGCGCGTTCTCTTTGGTGACCACACCGAACGTGGCCCAGCGCACCTGGCCGCAGAAGATGCCGCCGGAGAGCTTGTCGATGCCCAGCCGTTTGGTCAGGTCGCTGGGGGCGCCGACATCTTTTTTCAGGGTGATCTCACCGTTGGCCTGCTGGACGACTGCGCCGGTCGAGTCGTAGCCACGGTACTCGAGTTGCTTGAGCAACCGTGATGCGACCACGCCAAGGTCGGGTTTGTCTTGTTCGTAGATGAGTCCGATAACGCCGCACATGCGTTGATTCCTTCCCTTCGGTCACCGAGAATCGCCGGTTCGCGCCGCTTCTGGCGCCTGTCGCCGCCGGGTGCGCCGGCCCGGTTCGCCGTCCCGTCCGGTCCCACCGCCGAGTAGAGTAGCGCAACCCGCCGCCCAAGGCAACGAGTGGATGCGGGGATGGGGGACAGACCCTTGGGACAGACCCCGTCGCGCTCTGATGCGCCCTGGTGCTGTGTCGGCAGCGGGTTTCGCTGATCGACTAACGAGAATCTGATAGGCAATTGTGGATAGGGGACAGACCCAAGGGACAGACCCACGTTGGGTCTGTTACCATGGAACGAGTTTGGTGCGGCAGGAGGTGGCCTCTCTGGACTTCATCAACGAACTCGAACTGGCGTTGCGTTCGCGTTGCACGCTGCTGTGGGTGGCAACCGTCGAAGAGGAACGGCTCATCGAAGCGCTGGCGGCCGACTGCGCCGCGAAGAAGCGGACCCTCTTGTTATGGGACCACGCCGACTTCTTCCAGATTCTGGCGGGTGAGCACGCGCTGCCGTCGCCGATGCCCAAAGATCCGCTGTCGGTGCTCGAGGCAATCGAGAAGATGTCGTTTTCGGGCCTCGTGGTCTTGCGCGACTTCCATCAGTGCTGGCACAACCAACCCCGCGTCGTGCGCAAGTTGCGCAACGTTGTGCAGAAAATGAAATACACGCGGTTGTCGGTACTGGTCTCCATGCCCGCGGGCCCGGTGCCGCCCGAGCTGCGCGATGAAGCGGTGCAGCTCGAGTTCCCGCCACCCGGCACCGCCGAACTCGACGACATTCTGCAACGGCTTCTCGCCGGGCCGAACGTGCGCGCCGATCTGACCCCGGAGGCTCGCGAACGGGCGTTGACCGCCGCCCTTGGCCTGTCGGCCAACCAGGCCTTGCGCGTGTTTGCGAAAGCCATCGTGTCGGAGGGCGTGCTCGACGAACGTGACGTCGCCATGATCCAGGCCGAAAAGAAGCAGATCATTCGCGAGTCGGGCGCTCTCGAATACTATGCGGCGACCGAATCCCCGGCGAACGTCGGCGGTCTCGACAACCTCAAGGAGTGGCTGCGTCGCCGTCGGCTCGCGTTCAGCCCCGATGCGCGGGCCTACGGCCTGCCCGCGCCCCGCGGCGTGGCACTGATCGGCATCCCCGGCACCGGCAAGTCGCTCACCGCAAAGATGGTCTCGGCTCTGTGGCAACTGCCGTTGATCCGTCTCGATCTCGGGGCCCTGTTCGGTTCGCTGGTCGGGCAATCGGAAGAAAACACCCGGCGCGCCCTCGCCCTTGCCGAAACCGTGGCCCCATGCATCCTCTGGATCGACGAAATCGAAAAGGGGTTGGCCACCAGCCCGGGCGCCGGCGACGGCGGCACCTCGATGCGCGTGCTTGGCAGCCTGCTATCCTGGATGCAGGAAAAGACGCGCCCGGTGTTCATCGTCGCCACCGCCAACAACATCGGCATGCTGCCCCCCGAACTGCTGCGGCGGGGCCGCTTCGACGAGATCTTCTTTCTCGACCTGCCGACGGCGGCCGAGCGCCATGAGATCGTCGAGGTCCACCTGCGCAAGCGCCGCCGTGATCCGGCGAAATTTGACGTTGCGGCGATCGTCGCCGCCACCGAGGGTTTCGTCGGCGCCGAGATCGAACAGGCCGTCATCGACGCGCTGTTCGATGCCTTCAGCGATCGCGACACACCCGGGCGCGAGGTCGTTTCGGCCGACGTCGTCGCTGCCTGCGGGCGCCTCGTGCCACTCAGTCGCAGCGCCCGCGAGACGATCGGCGCCCTGCGCCAGTGGCTGGCCGAGGGGCGCGCCGTCTCGGCCTCGTTTCGCGAGGCGCAGCAAGCCCAGAAATCGTTTGTGGCCATTCCCATCGATCCCGCCGGTTCCTCCGCAAAATGGATGGGACCGAAATGAGCGATCAGTACCATGGCGTCGACCTCGGCTGCCGGGGCGACGGCATATTTACAATGTAAGGAGGCGAGACCATGTCGCATTACACGACCCTGGCGACCAAAATCACCTCGGCGCAATTCCTGGCGCGGGCGCTGACCGATGTCGGCTGCCGCGATGTCGAAACCCATGCGAAACCGGTGGCCATGAAAGGGTGGGGCGCCGGTTTTGGCGGCGAGGCCGAGGTGGTGGTGCGCGCCGGCAACGCCGGTGGCAACAAATACGATCTCGGGTTCGCCCGCGAGAAAGACGGCTTTTTCGTGGCCCGCATCGTCAACGAGGACCGCAGCAGGTTTGGCAGCTCCTGGCTCGCCGGCGTGCACCAGCGCTACGCGTTTCACGTCACCTGCGACACCCTGGCGCAACAGGGTTTCGAGGTGGCGGCACAAGAGACGGGCACCGACCAGACCATCCGTCTCACCCTCCGGCGAATGTCATGAAAGGAAACACCACGTATGTCAGACCTTCATGAAATCGACGTCACCATCGATGCGACCGGCAACGTCCGCCTGGCCGTGCGCGGCGTCAAGGGCAACGCCTGTCGCCAATTGACCGAGAAGCTCGAAAAGCTGCTCGGCGGCCAGGTTGTCGCCCGCGAACTCACGCCCGAACATGACGAAACACCGATCGACGCCGGCGATGCCGAACGGCAGAAGATCGGTCGGTGACCTGACCGCCCATGCCCCGGCCCCCACGCAGCACCCACAACACCGCCCGTGAGCCTTTGCCGCCGGCCCTCGCCGAGACGCGGCAACGCGCGGCGGCCGCGCTCAACGAAGTCGTCTACCCGATGGTTTTTTTCGACAAGATCGCCTGCGGCGGGTGCGGCCTGGGCTGTCTGGTCTTTCCGGTGACCACGCTGTTCATGAAGTTCGTGCAGGGTGCCCCCTGGGACACGTCGCTGGCCGCGGCAACGCTGCTGGCGTTGGTGCCGTCGGGTCTGTTCGTGCTCGTCATTGGTTTTCAAGATCTGATCATCAATCGCACCGCCACCCGCTTCAACGAGACGTTCCCGCCCGGCAGTGAGCGGCGTCGGCTGGCGGTCGACGTGTTGCAGGACATGGGCGAAAAAGAAGAAGACTATCGCAAGCTGCTGACCAAATTGGGCGAGACGGTGCGTCCGTCGGCGCCGACGGCCGCGCCCGAAGCGCAGGTGGCCGCCCAGGTCTCGGCGTTGGCCGACAACGACGAGGCCGACACGGCCCAGCCCAGGGATGACGCTGCGCGCGGCTCTTCTGCTGCCACCGCCGACCCCCGGCCCGTCGATGCGGGGTCGCGTGCCGTGGCGCCGCAGGAGCCCAGGAAACCGGCGCAACGCCCGGCCGTCATTCCGCTCGATCCGTTCACCCCGGGCGACGGCCCCGACGAGAACGAGCCATGAGCGCGGCACGCGTGGCGCATGCCGGCGGCGAAGCCATACTCAATGTGCACAGTGTATTGCAAGACAGCCGGGCCAACGGCCCGGGCCGCCGTGCGGTGGTGTGGTTGCAGGGCTGCTCGCGGCGCTGCCCCGGGTGCGGCAACCCGCAGACCTGGAGCCATGAACCCCGACGATCGGTGTCGGCCCGCGACCTCGCCGGCGAATTGCTGGCGAACGCGCCTGACGGCATCACCATCAGCGGCGGCGAACCGTGCGAGCAGTCTGCCGGCGTGCTGGCTTTGCTGCGCTGCCTGCGCGCGCCGAACCCCCGATTGTCGGTCTTGTTGTTCAGCGGATTCACCTTGGGGGCGATCCGGCGTCGCGCGCTGGGTCCCGAGATGCTCGCGCTCGTCGATGTGCTGATCGCCGGCCCGTATCGACGGGCCCGCCACCTGGGGGCGGGCCTGCTCGGGTCGGCCAATCAACGGATCCACCTGCTCACCCCGCGCCATCAGCGCCACGAACTGGCCGCCGTTCCCCCTGCCGAGATCGTCATCGATGCCCGGGGCGTGGTGACCGTGTCGGGCGTGGCGGTGCCGCGGGTCGTCCCGATCGGACTGCACGGCCATGGGTGAACGCATCGCCGCCTGGCGCCGGGTCATCCTGACGCTCGCCGCCATCTGGTTGCTCGCGACCCTGGCCGGTGCCTGGTTCAACGGCGGTCCTGTGCGTATCGGAGCTGGGGAAGGGCGGTTGCACGTGCGGGTGTACGGCGATCTGCTCGACAAAAAAGAACTTTCGCCGGTTGGCCTCGAACTGGCAAAATCCTGGATCGAAACGCGGACGCGTCCGGCATACGGGATATTTACACTGGTGTGGCAACACCTCTGGTACAACTGCATCACCAGCGGCTACGAGTTGGTGGTCTGGTTTGAACCAGCCCACTCGAGCGGGACGCGCAATGCCGTCTATCAGAGCGGGCACCTGATCTTCTTGCGCGTCGAACCGAGTTGCTGGCACCGTGTTCTCGTTGCCGATTTCTCGGCCGCCGAACTGCGTGCGCTCATCGCCTCGCACGCGGTCGCGCCACCGGCTGAATACGACCCCAACACAGGCCGATAGCGCGGCGAGTCATGTCTGTGGTATCTTGCCCAGCAAACCACGCGCCCGGTCCCGGTCCGGGCGCCGCAGCAGGAGTGTGGCGATGGCCGAAGAAAACAAGAAGTTTCGCCTGGTGACCCGCAGTGATTTTGACGGTCTGGTGTGTGCGGTGTTGTTCAAAGAAATGGACATGATCGACGACATCAAGTTCGTGCATCCCAAAGACATGCAGGACGGGAAGGTCGAAATCACCGCCCGCGACATCACCACCAACCTGCCGTATTGTGAGGGCGCGCATCTGGTTTTCGATCACCACCTCAGCGAAACCATTCGCAACAAGGGCAAGAAACCCAACCACATCATCGAGGCCGAAGCGCTGTCGGCGGCCCGTGTCGTCTACAATTACTACGGCGGCAAGCAGAAGTTCCCGCGCATCGGCGACGACATGATGGTCGCGGTCGACAAAGCCGACGCCGCGCAGTTTTCGATCGATGAAATCCTGAAGCCGACCGACTGGGTGCTGCTCAATTATCTCATGGACCCACGCACCGGCCTGGGTCGGTTCCGTGAGTTCCGCATCTCGAATTACCAATTGATGATGGACCTCATCGACTGCTGCAAAGACCTGACCATCAAACAGATCATGGAACTGCCTGACGTCAAAGAGCGCGTGGTCCTCTATTACGATCAGGAAGAAAAGTTCAAGGCTCAGGTCAAGCGCTGCTCGACCCTGCACAAAAACCTGATCGTTCTCGACCTGCGCAAAGAAGAAGTCATTCACGCCGGCAATCGGTTCATGATCTACGCAATGTACCCCGATACCAATATCTCGATTCACTGTTTGATGGGGTTCCGCAATCAAAATACGGTTTTCGCCACCGGCAAATCGATCGTCAATCGCTCGTCGAAAACGAATGTCGGCGAGCTGATGCTCAAATACGGCGGTGGTGGCCACCATGCGGCCGGCACCTGCCAGGTCGATCACGACAAGGCCGAACAGGTTCTCAAAGAACTCGTCGAAAAGATCACCGCCGACGGTTGATCGATGCGCCCTGACCGCGTCGGGGCACCCTCGAGACCGGGGCACGCTCGGAGCCACTCGTCGCCAGTGACGCGAAACCGGGCCTGACCCCGGTTTTGTTCACTGGGATGAAGCGAACGCGGCCCGGATGGCCTGACCGACGTGGCGAGCCAGCGGTGCCGATCGTCGGGCGCCCGTGGGTGGACCCGAACTGAACGCAAGCAAGGAGACGCAGCCGATGCTCGACTTTCTTCTCGTGGCCGTGGGCCTGGTGATCCTGACTCTGGCAGCCGACTGGTTGGTGGCCGGTGCCTGCGCGTTGGCGCGGCGGGCCGGCGTGTCGCCTCTCCTGATCGGCCTGACCATCGTGGCCGCCGGCACCTCGGCGCCCGAGCTGGTCGTCAGCGTGCAGGCGAGTTTCGAGAACAATCCCGGCATCTGCGTCGGCAACGTCGTGGGGTCGAATATCTTCAATGTTGCAGCAATACTGGGTATTGCTGCAATGATCAAACCGATCTCGGTCAGTCGCGCCGTGATCCGCCGCGATGTGCCGTGGGTCATTGGGGTGTCGCTGTTGTGTTGGTTCTTTGCCCGGGATTCATTGTTCTCGCGCGGCGAAAGCGCTGTGCTGTTGTCACTTCTCGTGGTCTACACGGTGATGAGTTACCTGCAATCGCGCACCAAGCCCCAGGAAGCACCACTGCCGCAGACGTCGCCACATCTGGCCCCGGTGTTGGCCACGGAATTGTCTGCGGCGACGCCCCTCTCTTCAGAGTCCGCACCCGCAAACGTTCCGGCCGAGGTGGCGTCCGCTGCGGCCGCCACGCCGGCCGACGGTGCCAACCCCGGCAACGAAGCACGACCGACGTCGTTGGCGCGTGAACTCGGATTGTTGGTGGTCGGCCTCGCGGGCATGATCCTCGGGTCGAAGTTGCTGTTGGTGGGTGCGATTTCATTGGCCAAACAGCTCGGCATGTCCGACGAGGTCATCGGTCTGACCCTGGTGGCGGCGGGCACGTCGTTGCCCGAGTTGGCAACCTCGGTGATGGCAGCCTGGAAGGGCGAGTCGGAAATTGCCGTTGGCAACGTCGTCGGGTCCAGTCTGTTCAATATCTTGGGAATCCTTGGTCTGGCTGGCGTCTTCTTGCCGCTCAACGTCTCATCGCACATGCTGTCGATCGACATTCCGGTGATGGTGGTGGTTGCCCTCGCCATGTTTCCGATCATGCGTTCCGACATGACGGTGTCACGTGCAGAAGGTGTATTGCTGTTTTCCGGTTTCGTGGTGTACACCGTTTCATTGCTCTATTCATGATTATTCGGGGCTCCGTGCGAAATCCGCCCGGGCGTATTCCCGATGAGCTCAACGGGAACACGTGTGAATGTTGAGGTCAACGATGGTTGTCAGAGCGAGTTCGCGATGTCTGTCTGCTTTTTCGTGGTTCTGGAAACTGGTTCTGGTCGGTCTTGTCGCCCCGGTGATCCTGGTCGTGGGTTGTCAGTGGCGTGACGACGGGCATGCAGGCCTGACCGGGCCTGGCGCTCCGGTGTCGGTGCCGACGACCGATCTGCAATTGGGCGTCACGCTGTCGTTGCCGGCCTCGCCGACTCCTGGCGGTGGCCCCACGTCGTCGCGCACCGCGCTCGATGCCGCTGCCGGTCTGCGGGCCGATGCGACCGGCACCCGCCAGGTCACGTTCACTCTCACCTCGATCGATGCGACGAGCGTCACCCAACCCATCGCCACCCGCAGCCTGACCGTGGCCATCGATGCGACCGGCCGTGCGGTGGCAACCTTCTCGGGCGTGCCGATGCAGCCGATCCTCGCCGCGGCGCATCTCGAAGGGGTGGCCGTGGCCAGTTACACCGATTTTCACGGTGCGCTCGACCTCGGCCCAGGGCTCAACCGTCTGACGCTCGTCGGGCGCGGTTCGCGGTCTGTCGCCGATGTGGTCGCCACCACCGTCGGCCGGTTTGCCGTTTCGTCCGTGCTCGCCCGCGCGCCAACCCCGTTGGTGGCCGGCATCGCCTCGTTGGTGGCCGCCCTCGATCGTACGGCGCCTGCGGTCTATGACACCGCCTTCGCGACTGTGGCCAACACGGTGACGCAGTCGGCCACGTTCACGGCCGGTCTCACCTGGTCGCTGGCCTCGGCCAGCGGCCGACAGCTCAAACCGTCGCTCGCGGTCAATTGCGGGCCGATGGCGGCGGGCAACCCCGGGAATGCCGAAGTCGTGAGCCAATATCGAGAAATCGGCGTGACGACGATTCGCACGCACGATTACTATGGCCCGCTCGACATGGCGACAATGTACCCGAATCAAAGCGCCGATCCGGCGTCGGCGGCATCTTACGACTTCACCGTCAGCGACCAGTATTTTCAGACCGTCGTGAACAACGGCTTCGTGCCGTATTTCCGCGTCGGTGACTCGTGGTCGGCAAACGCGCCCTACGTCACGCCCAATCCCCGCAAACCGACGAACTTCGGCAACTGGGCGCGGGCGGCGGTCGAGGTCGTGCGCCGTTATCAAGACGCCGCCCGGTGGGGGCGCAACCACCTCAACATGATCGAACTGTGGAACGAGCCCGACTTCAGCCAGTTCTGGGACGGCTCGCCTCCCGAATTCTGCACATTGTATGCATCGACCGCCATCCAACTGCGCGCGGCCTTCCCGACGTTGCAGATCGGTGGGCCTGCCTTCACGCAGGGCGTGGCCATGGTTCCGAGCGGCAAGGCTTTTCTCGATCTGTTTCTCGAGACCCTGGCCAGTCGCGCCGCTCCTCTCGATTTCCTGTCGTGGCACATCTATTCGAACGATCCGGTTGAATACGGATCAGCAGCCTATTACATCCGGCAGCGTCTCGATCACTTCGGCTTCACCGCCGCCAAGAGCGTGGTCAGCGAGTTTCACACCTCGACGAACGGGTTGTCGACGGCCGAAGCGAGCGCGCTGCGCGTCGGTGGGCGGGGGGCGGCGATTATCACCGCCGCCTGGATCAAGTTTCAGGAGCAGGGCGTCGATCTGGCCATTGTCTATCGCGGCAATGACACGGCGCTGGCGTTTCCGCAGTTCCACGGTCTCTTCAAAGCCGACGGCACGCCGAAGAAGACGCCCCTGGCCTTCTCGTTGTGGCGCACCATGGCCGGGTATGCCAACCATTTGAATGCGCCGGTGTTGGCCGGCAATGCGTCGGGCGTCGCCATGCTCGCTGGCCAGAACGGCGCCGGTGAAGTCGCCGTATTGGTGGCGAATTACGGTAGCGCCCCGGTGACCTGGAGCCTTGCCCCTGCGAGCGGCGCCGACATCTCGTTGCGCTATCGCCTCGTCGTCTCGACGGTCAGCGACGCGGCCGAGCAGGTGGTGACCTCGGCCCCGACCACGCTGCCGCTCACGAGCGAGGGGTATTCGGTGCAACTCGTTGTATTGACACCGCGGTGACGGCCCCTCGACCCATCCGGAAGCGACCATGAATCGACGCGTGTTCCTGCAGACTCCACCCGCGCTTGTTCGACGTTCTCGCCGAACCGGTCGGGGCACGGCTGCATTTTGCCGGTGACGCGACGTTCCGCGCCTGTCCTTCGACGGTGCACGGCGCGTGGCTTTCCGGCATCCGTGCCGCGCACGAAATCATCAACGCCGATTGACCCGGTGTTGCCCGGGTCATGTTCTCTTTCTGGCCCGGGGAAGAGCCGCCGCCCTGACTAGAGCGGGGCGCCGCAATATTTACAATGTATGGCGTCGACGTCGTGCCCTTCGCGGGCGCAAGCCATGCAGCACTGGGTGCTCACCGGAACGCTCTTCTTGGCGTAGGCGCGGGTCATCTCGGCAGTGACGATGCCGGTCGGCACTGCGATGATCCCGTAACCCATGATCATGACGACGCTTGCAAACAATTGACCAAGCGGGGTCTTCGGCGTGATGTCGCCAAACCCCACGGTGGTCAAGGTGACGATCGCCCAGTAGATGCTCAACGGAATACTGGTAAAGCCGTGTTCGGGCCCCTCGATGACATACATCAGGGAGCCGAAGATGATGACCAGCGAGATTGTGGTCAGGAGGAACACCGTAATCTTCGGGCGGCTCGATGCAAGTGCGGCGCGCAAGACCGCGGCCTCGGTCAGATAATGGGCCAGTTTGAGAATGCGAAAGATGCGTAGCAGGCGCAGCACCCGCAGGGTCAGCAGCACGCGGGCATTGGGTGCGAAAACGGCCAGATACGTAGGCATGACGCTGATCAGATCAATGATGCCCAGAAAACTCGTGGCATACTTCAAGGGCCGCGAGACACACAGCAGGCGCAGAACATACTCGATCGAGAACAGGATCGTGAAAACCCATTCGCCGACATGCAGAGCATCGCCGTATTGCGCCGCAATGGAAGCCACACTGTCGAGCATCACCAGCGCCACGCTGAGGAGAATCGCGGCGATCAGCAACAGGTCAAACGCCCGCCCCGCCGTCGTATCGGCCTCGTAGATGATCTCGTGCAACCGGCGTCGCCAGCCGGTTAGAACCGCATTGTCTTCATTCATCGGTGCGTCCTGTCTCATCGCTCGAGGTTACGGTCGCGCACTGGTGGTCGACCGCAAACGTGCTGCCGCAGTTTAGCACGGGTCGTTTGCACTGTCCCAAACTTCGTTTGGGCCCGCCGTCCCTGGCGGCAAACGCCCACTTCGCGCATCCGTGCGCTCGGGTCGCTTGCGACTGCGCCATCGTGGCTGCAAGCGCCCACTGCACCATCCGTGGCGGGCGGGTCGTTTGCACTGTCCCAAACTTCGTTTGGGCCCGCCTCGCCGGGGTCGGCGCGCCCTCGTCGCGGCGGCGCGACTCAGTCGCCGTGGAGTTGCCCGGGCAGCACGTGTTTCTCGCGTGGCGGAAAGCGCCGCTCGAACTCGTCGAGATCGGCTTTCTGCACCACGAACGCGGGGTCGGCGACGAAGCGCCCCGTGATGCCGGTCATCGCCTCGGCCGACAGAATCCGCACCATGAACGCAGCGAAGTTGAGTCCGTCGGCCGTCTGGATGCGATGGCGTTGCGCGTCTACGAAATCATATTTGCCGTAGTAGCCGGGGTCGCCGAAAATGACGATCGCCGGAAAACCCAGTTCGGTTGCTTTGGCGATCGTGGTCTCGAGCAGTGTTCTGCCGATGCCTTGGTGCTGCCGGGTGGGTGCCACGCTGAATGGTCCCATGCACAGCACCGTGGTCGCGCGCGTTCCGTCGCGAACCACCGCCCGGCTGTAGGCAATGTGACCGACCACCGTGTCATCGGCCACCGCAACGTAGGCCAACTCGGGCACGTAGGCGGAAGACCGGCGCAACTGGTGCAATACGAGGTGTTCGTCGGCGCCCGGTTTGTATTTATCCCAGAAGGCGTCGCGGGTGAGCGACTCGGTTGCGGCATGGTCGGCTTCGGTCTCGGGGCGGATGACGGTGTTCATGAATGGCTCCTGGATTCAGGCCGGAGAGTGGTAACGGTCAACTGAAATGCATTGTATTACGCGATGTCCTTGTTGACAATACCGGCAAGCGCCGGCCGGGGCTAGGGTGCCAGGGTGAAAAACTCGACCGCATACCGGATCGGCGCCGCCGTGCCATTCGCCAGTTGCACGCCATCGATCTCGACGCGGTATCGCTTGCCGGCCGACACGTCGATGCCGCTCGGGTGCCAGATGATGCACGCGGCCAGCCCGAAACCGTCGTTGTTGATGTTCAGATAATCGTTGCTCAATGCCGCGCCCGTCGCGTTGTCGGCGGCATCGATCGGAACCACCCGCACCACCACCGAACCGGCGACCGGCTTCTTGTAGATCGTTGTGTTGAATGACACGTTCCAGACGTAGCTCGAGTCCGGGAAATACTGCGTCGGCATGAAGCCGGCGCGGGGGTAGGCCACATATCCGGGCGCGGCCACGGCGCCCGTGGCCATGCCGGCCGTCGAGTTCGTGGTGTCGAAGGCGTAGAGCGCCATGAATCCGCCGGCCTCGCCGACGCCGGTCTTGCCCATTTTCGGGTGCAGGCACCAGCGGCGATGGCCGACGCGGTCGCGGTTGCCGGTGTCCGAGTCGTCCATGTACGCGTCGATCGAAGCTGCGGGGGAGTAGAATCCGGCCGTGCCGCCAAACAGGTTGCTGCTGCCGCAACCCTGGCTGGCCTTGGCGAAGTCGGTTGCCGACATCCCCGCCGGTTGCGTTGGCGTGTGGGTCAGATACCCGAGTTGCCGGCAGACCTCGGCCGCCCAATACGCGAGATCGTTGAAATTGGCATCGAGTGTCAATGCATTGTATGACACCCCGCAGAGGTAGCGGTACGCTTTGAGGCGAGACAATGCTTGGTTGCGCCGCCCGGTCGTGTCGCTCGGGGTTGCGCCCCGCGGCCAGTCGCCGATCGCGACGAGACCCGCGCGCAACGTCTCTTTGGCGGTGGCGGTCGTCGGCAGATCGGTGGGGCTGCCGGTGCTGGTTCCCGTTCCCGTCGATGACCCGGTGCCTGTCCCGGTCGCGGCGGGATTGAGCACGTTCGCCGTCACCAGCGCGAGCGCGGCCTCGTAGACGCTCGTGGCGCTGCCGGTGCGATTCATCGGGGCGACCAGCGCGGCGGTGCGCGAAGCGATATCAAGCGGCGCCCGCGCGAGCATCGTTGCATCGCTGGCGACGCGAAGAATGGCGTTGGCGGTCACGTCCTGGGTCATCAATGAACCCTCGGGGTGGACGATCATCGTGTTGGCGCCGGCGACCAGGTCTTTCGCCCCGCGAAACACCGTAAAATTGTCGATGTTGCCGTTGACCAACCTGACGCGGGCGACCGAAGTGCGTGCCGGCACCGTCAGCGTCAGGTCGACATCATTGTTCGCATTGGCGGTGGCCGTGGCCGAGTACAACGTGGTGGGCAGCGTCTGGCCGCCGACGGCCAGGCTGGTGAGATCGATGGCGACCTGTACCGGTGTGCTTGCTGCCGCCCGAATTGCGGCGGAAGTTGTATTGCTCGTGTATGGCGTCGCCAATCGCAACCGGAACCGGACCGCCGTCAATTGGTCCGATTCCACCGCGGCACCCTGCTCAGGAGAGTCGTCACGGGTCAATGAGCAACCGACGAAGGCCAGGCAAAACAGGGCCAGGCCCAGCGTTGCCAGGAGCGGCAGGGGCAACCGTAGGGCATGCACGAACCGCCTCATGGTGGGTGTCCTCGTTTTCTCTGAAGATGGGCCGGTCGCGTGCGCGCCGGGTCAGCAGGAATCATAGCACGGATGCCGCCGTCGCACGGCGCCCGTTGCACGTCGCCCGCCTGCTGCGGCGCATTGATTGAGTTTCGTCGGTTTGCCGTCAATCCGCGTTCGTGCTATTGTATTGATTGAACCGAATGTGTCGAGCGGCCTTGATAACGATGTAAGGTGCATCGATGGTCCGGTTCGGGCGCATGGCGTGCCCCTTCGTGGCCCGCGTCGCCACTGCTCTTTCTCAACATGGGGGTGACCTGGTTTCGACGGGGAGTCGGGATCCAGTGTCTGCGATCCGAGGTTGGTCGAACGGCCTCGTAAAAATTCGACCACCAATACAGGCCAACGAAGATCTGGCCCTCGCCGCCTAGTGCGGTGACGTCTCGCTACCAATTCCGCCGGTAAGAGGTAGTAAAGACGCCGAACAAACTGGCTGGACATTTCCTGGGGCCCCTGGCGGGCGATGTCGAGATAACTCCAGACGGCTCGGGTGAGTAGGGGCGTGCCTGCCCGCTACGAAAGCCTCAAACAATAAATGGCAGGACATGATCGTAGATGATGCTGGTGAACCTCTTCGGACGCGGGTTCGATTCCCGCCACCTCCAGAGATCCGCTGTTGAAGCGGTTTTGCAAAGAATGAACCCCGTTTGTGCACAATTTTGCACACAAACGGGGTTCTTTTCTTATTGCGAAGTATCTCTCTCGCATCGGGGGACACTTCTACTTCCGCGTGCGCGTGCCGCGCGATCTTCAGGCCTGGGTTCCAGGCCGCGAGGTGCGCCGAACCCCTTCACAGTCGGCTGCGAGCGATGTAGAATCTCGTCACACGTGCTGTGAGATTCTGTTGGTAGACGATCGGCTCGATGGCCCCCCCTCGCGCAACAAGGTCAGCGCTCTGGTAACAACGAGGTCACCCGCCCATGTTTGAACAAGCTTTCAAGAACATCGATGACATTCTCCGCAAAGAGAGCGGCTGCACGACCGAGCTCGACTACACCGAGCAAACGTCCTGGCTGCTCTTTCTGAAATACCTCGACGGTCTCGAACAGGACCGGGCCGACGAGGCCGCCCTCGCGAGCAAGAAATATACATACATTCTCGACAAACCGTACCGGTGGGAATCGTGGGCCGCGCCCAAGGGCAAAGACGGCAAGCTCGACCACAACGCCGCGCTGACCGGTGATGACCTGCGCGACTTCGTCAGCCAGAAGTTGTTCCCGTATCTTCATGGGTTCAAGCAGCGGGCCAGCGGTTCCGACACGATCGAATACAAGATCGGCGAGATCTTCGGTGAGATCAAAAACAAGATTTCGAGCGGCTACAACATGCGCGAGATCATCGATCGTGTCGACGAACTGCGGTTCCGGTCGCAGGCCGAAAAGCACGAACTGTCGCACCTTTACGAAGCCAAGATCAAGAACATGGGCAACGCCGGGCGCAACGGCGGCGAGTATTACACGCCGCGCCCGCTCATCCGCGCGATCGTCGAGGTCGTGAAACCGAAGATCGGCGAGCGGGTCTACGATGGCGCGTGCGGGTCGGCCGGCTTTTTGTGCGAGGCGTTCGTCTACATGAAGGCGAAGGGCAAGCTCACGACGCGCGACGTGACGACGCTGCAAACGAGCACGTTCTACGGCAAAGAGAAGAAGTCGCTCGCCTATGTCATCGCGATCATGAACATGATCCTGCATGGCATCGATGCGCCGAATGTGCTGCACACCAACACGCTGTCCGAGAACCTGGCCGACATTCAAGAGAAAGACCGGATGGACGTGATCCTCGCCAATCCGCCGTTCGGCGGCAAGGAGCGCAAGGAGGTTCAGCAGAACTTCCCCATCCGTACCGGCGAGACCGCGTTCCTGTTTCTGCAACACTTTGTAAAGATGCTCGAGGCCGGTGGTCGGGCGGGCGTGGTCATCAAGAACACCTTCCTGTCGAACACCGACAACGCCTCGGTCAGCCTGCGCAAGCTGCTTCTCGAAAGCTGCAACCTGCACACCGTGCTCGATTGCCCGAGTGGCACGTTCCAGGGCGCGGGCGTGAAGACAGTCGTGCTGTTCTTCGAGAAGGGCGCACCGACCCGAAAGGTCTGGTTTTACCAGCTCGACCCCGGCCGCACGCTTGGCAAGACAAACCCGCTCAATGACGCAGATCTTGCCGAGTTCATCCAACTGCAGAAGACCCATGCCGACTCGCCGAAGAGCTGGAGCATAGATGTGAAGGCCGTCGACAAATCGACGTTCGACCTGTCCGTGAAGAACCCCAACGGCGGGGAAGAAGTGACGCACCGCAGCCCGCAGGAGATCCTGGATGAGATTGCGGCGTTGGATGCGGAGAGCGCGGACGTGCTGGGGCGGATTGGGGCGCTGCTCGAGAAGGGTGAGGGCCGATGAGCAAGAAGATCGAGGTTCTGTCGCGCGAGGTGCGCATTGTCGGCGTTAACGATCAGGACTACATTTGTTTGACCGACATCGCGCGATACAAAGACCCCGAGCGCACCGACTATCTGATTTCAAACTGGCTGCGCAACCGAAACACCATCGAGTTCCTGGGGATTTGGGAACAGATCCACAACCCGGCGTTTAATCCCATCGAATTCGATGGGATTAGAAAACAGGCTGGGTTGAACAGCTTCATTCTGACCGCCAAGCAGTGGATCGAGCAAACCGGCGCGATCGGGGTTCAATCGCGGGCCGGGCGGTACGGTGGCACGTACGCGCACACCGATATCGCTTTCGAGTTTGCATCCTGGATCTCGGTCGAGTTCAAACTCTATCTGATCAAGGAGTTCCAGCGGCTCAAGGAGCAGGAGCGGCAGACCCTCGGGTGGGACATTCGGCGCAACCTCGCGAGACTCAACTACCGCATCCACACCGATGCCATCCGCGAACACCTCGTGCCTCCGGAGCTGAGCAAGACTCAGATCTCTTTAATCTACGCCAGTGAGGCTGATGTGCTCAACATGGCGCTGTTCGGCAAGACCGCGGCCCAGTGGCGGGCCGACAACCCGGGCGACAAAGGCAACATCCGCGACCACGCCGACAGCGCGCAACTCGTCTGTCTCGCCAACCTCGAGAGCCTCAATGCTCACCTCATTGCCGAAGGTCTGTCGCAGTCACAGCGGTTGCTGCGCCTGAACCAGATTGCAATACAACAGATGCGCATCCTCACCACCGATGGCCGGCCGCCGAAGCTCGGCCACGGGAAGGGGTAGGACGTGAGACGTGATCTACTGGATGTTGAGGTTGTGACGCACGGCGGCCCGCACGGGATCGTCGATGCGATTGCGGCGCTGGATGCGGAGAGTGTGGCAGTGCTGGAGAGCATCAAGGCGTTGATATGACTGTGAGTCGGCAATCTATGCGACTTGGCGACGTTTGCGAGATCATCATGGGGCAAAGCCCTGATGGCGAGACCTACAACACGACCGGGCAAGGTGTCCCACTCATCAACGGTCCGGTCGAATTCAGCGAGAGCGCATTTGGCCGCACGATCAAGTCAAAGTTTACGACGCAACCTACGAAACTCTGCAAAGAGGGCGACCTCATTTTGTGCGTTCGAGGGTCAACCACTGGGAGAATGAACATCGCGGGCTTCGATGCATGCATTGGGCGTGGTGTCGCAGCAATTAGGGCACGGCACTTTCAACCATGGATCAATCATTTCATTAATTCGGTTCGAGATGAGATTCACGGAAAAGGCACTGGCGCGACATTTCCAAACATCGCGGGGGCGACGCTGGCAGACCTGAGAATTCCCTTCCCGTCACTACCTGAGCAGCAGCGCATCGTCGCCATCCTCGACGAAGCGTTCGCGGGCATCGCCACCGCCAAGGCCAGCGCCGAGAAGAATGTGCAGAATGGACGTGCCATCTTTGAAAGCCGATTGCAGTCAGTGTTCAGGTATGGCGGTGACGGCTGGGGGAACACCACGATCGGCGAGCAATTGGTGCTTCAGCGTGGTTTTGATATTACGAAGGATCAGCAGAGGCCTGGCATTGTTCCGGTCGTATCAAGCGGCGGAGTCAAGAGTTTTCACGACAAGGCCATGGTGATAGGGCCCGGCGTCGCAATGGGACGGAAGGGGACTCTCGGGAAAGTTTACTACTTGGAGACAGATTTCTGGCCACATGACACGACTCTTTGGGTGAGGGATTTCAAAGGAAACGATCCGCGTTTTGTTTATCATTTCTTCGTGGGACTTGACGTAAGCAAACTGGACTCGGGAACCGCAAACCCGGCGCTGAACCGCAATCAGATACATCCGATCCAGGTGACTTGGCCTCCGAAATCTTTGCAACGAACGATTGCAGACGAACTTGATGCCCTTTCAGCGGGCACCCAACGTCTCGTCTCCATCTACCAACAGAAACTCTCTGCCCTCGACGCCCTCAAAAAATCCCTGCTGCACCAGGCCTTCACCGGCCAACTGTAGGATGAACATGCGCGCGCAATCAGCCAACACGGGCCTGTCATCGGGATTGCGAACTATCCGGAAATTCCGGATGGTTCGGGTGCAGCTCGACAGCGCGACAATCGCGGGGTGGGCAACTATTCGGTATTGTCGAATAGTTCGACATGGCCGGCAAGAGCGGAACGGTACGATGCCCTTCTCGCGAAGGGTCTGGGGGAGCGCTCCTCGGCATGTGCCGGTCTGGCGAACCCGTGCGCCGCCGCCGCATTCAACTTGTGAGCATTCCTTACAAGTTCGAAACCCGCTTCGGATAAAAGGGGAAAAGTCGTGACTGATACTCCTGTGCCTGCGGGCAGCATCATCCTATACCAGACCGAAGACGGTCGAACGCGCATCCAGTGCCGGTTCGAGGACGAGACGATCTGGCTGACTCAGGCACTGATGGCTTCCCTCTTCGACGTGACAGCGCAAAACGTGACGCTTCACCTCAAGGCGATCTTCGAGGAGGGCGAGATCAACGAATCGGCAACTTGTAAGGATTGCTTACAAGTTCGAGATGAAGGTGGCAGGCAGGTTTCGCGAGTACTCAAGCTGTACAGCCTGCCGGTCATCCTGGCCGTCGGCTATCGCGTCCGCAGTCATCGGGGCACCCAGTTCCGCCAGTGGGCGACCGCCCGCCTGACCGAGTTTCTGGTCAAGGGCTTCACCATGGATGACGAGCGACTGAAGAATCCGCCGGGCAACGGGCAGACGGACTACTTCGATGAGCTGTTGGAACGCATTCGCGATATCCGCTCGTCGGAACGGCGTTTCTACCAGAAGGTGCTCGACATCTACGCGACCAGCATCGACTACTCCCCGAAGACCGAGATCTCGCAGCAATTCTTCGCAACCGTGCAAAACAAGATGCACTGGGCGGCGCACGGCCACACAGCCGCGGAAGTCATTCATGAGCGAGCCGACGCAACGAAACCCAAGATGGGGTTGCTGTCGACACGCCCGGGCGGCATCATCCGCAAGATCGATGTTTCCGTCGCCAAGAACTACCTCGACGAAACAGAACTCGAAGTGCTGAACCGCATCGTGACCCTCTACCTCGAATTTGCCGAACTCCAGGCCCTCAACCGGAAACCCATGACCATGGCGAGCTGGGTCGAGAAGCTCGACGAGTTCCTCAAGATCTCGGGACGTCAGTTGCTCGACCATGCCGGCAAGATTTCCGCCGAGACCGCGAAGATGAAGGCCGAACTGGAATACGACCGATATCGTGCTCTGACCGACGCGCTGCCGCGCCCCGTCGACGAAGAGTTCGAGCGGGTGGCGAAGCAATTGCAGAAAGCGCCGCGTCGCAAGAAACTGCCCGCCAAGAAACCATGAACGAAGCCGAAACCCGAGCTGAACACATCGACCCCGCACTGGCAGCAGCGGGATGGGGCGTCGTCGAGGGCAGCCGTATTCACCGGGAGTATCCAATCACGCCGGGGCGCATAGAAGGCCACGGGCGGCGTGGCAAGGCGCTCTCGGCCGACTACGTGCTGGTCTTCCGCAACCGCAAACTCGCCGTCGTCGAGGCGAAGGCATGGGACAAACCGCTGACCGAGGGCGTCGGCCAGGCCAAGGATTACGCGGCGAAGATGGCGATCCGGTTCACCTACGCCACCAATGGACAAAGTATTTACGCCATCGACATGCAGACCGGTAAAGAGGCCGCGCAGTCGATCTACCCTACGCCCGACGAATTGTGGGCCATGACGTTTGCGGCCGAGAATGCGTGGCGCGACCGCTTCGCCGCGGTGCCGTTCGAGGACAAGGGCGGGTCGC
>CAZADH010000078.1:0-22530 GCA_964483805.1 uncultured bacterium | reverse complement strand
ACCAGCTCGATACCCAGCTCGGCCAGGGCGGGCGCCGCCTTGACCCGAGAATACATACGTTGTGCGCATTCGACCGATTGCCGCATCACCGCATCGAGCGCCAGGTTCTGCAACTCGCCGCGCGCCTGGGTCTGCACCTCGTTGATGATGCGCTGGGCCAGCTTCTCGGGGTCTTCGGCGCGATACTGCCGCGTCGCCGGGTCGATGGCATAATTGAGCACCGCCGCCACCGTCTCGGGCTTGGTCAGCCGGTAGGTGAGCTGGCCCTGCAGCGTCACGGCCTGATAGTTGCCGGTCATCTCGTTGAGAATGAACGGCACATCGATGGTGCCGCACGGCACCGCCACGATCGTCGTCGACGGGGCCCAGTAGAAGAAGGTCAGGCCGACACCTTTGGCGCTCAGCGCCCCACCCCGGTAGACGAGCAGATACTCGGTCGGCTCCCCTTTGAAGTAACCCACCCCGAACCACGGCATATCAGCGCCTCCTTCGGCTCACTACCCGCCCACACCGGGACGATTCATACATTGTATTGATCACTTTGATCGCGACCCCGACCGACAAGCGAACCCGCAGGCGCGCCCGCTGTTTCCAGCGCTGGCGGACCGTGCAGGACGCACGTCGCGTCGGGGGCGGCACTCAGCCTGCCCCCGCCCCCTCGCTCCCTCCCCGAGGTCGTGGTGATCGGGAAGGGGGCGAGGGTCGGCGCCGGCGATGCCTGCACACCCGCCGGTGTCGCGGGCTACTTCTTCACCACCAGTTCGAGGTAATCCTGGGTAATCGTCTCTCGGCCGGAAACGCCCAGGAACGCCAGCAACTCGTGGATCTGCTTCGACTTCACCTCGGCGTCTTTACGGCTCCAGGTGCTGGTCTTGATCTCGAGGAAGTTGCCCAGCGTCGGCTTGCGCACGGTGTCGATATTGATGAAGAACTGCGTGTCGCGGAAGTGGACGAGATAGCGCAGGCGGTCTTTCTGGATCTCGATCTCGCTCACCGGCCGGAAATACTCGCGATAGAAGCGCAGGCTGTTGGTGGCCGGGGCCAGGTAACGGCTGCGCGAGAGCAATACATCTTGCGTCAACTGGTCTTCGCGTTTCTCGCCGATCAGGGTCAGGCGCGCCCGCACGCTGACGAAGCGGCCCGACTCGTTGAGCAATTCATCTTCGCGGTAGCGAATCCGCCCCTGGGCCGGATCGTCGAAGACGAAATAGGTGTCGAACTGCCGGTAGTTCTTGATGCGCTCGATGCCGATCCCCTCGTTTTTGAGGGCGGTCAGCACCGGTTCGACGGCGTCGATGCGCACCTTGACCTGCACCTCGAAGCTCTCCGCCTCCATCGCGCCGCCGATCGCCACCAGCTTCGACAACACCGACTGCTCGCGCTTGGCCAGGAACGAATCGATGCGCACGGCGTAATCGGAAGCACGCTCCTGCAGCTTCTTCTCGTTGAGGGTCAGCAACTCGCAGTTGCGCATGAGGAACTTGCCGTTAACCATCACATCACGCACGTCGGTCGCCTTGCCGGCGAAGACGAGTTGCGCGTAAGGTCCGTTGGCGTCGCGGCGGAACCGCGGCATGTTGTGGGTCGTCGCCGTGTCGACCGTGATCAGGTCGGCGCGCTTGCCCACTTCGAGCGAACCGGTGAGATCGCCCAGGTGCAGCGCCCGGGCGCCGCCACGGGTCGCCATCGCCACCACGTCGCGGGCCGGCAACACCGTCGGGTCGCCGGTGACCATCTTGGCCATGAACGAGGTCAGGCGCATCTCTTCAAACATATCGAGGTCGTTGTTCGACGCCGGACCATCGGTGCCAATACCGACCCGCACGTTCAGATCGCGCATCTTGGCGATCGGCGCCGCTCCCGAGGCCAGCTTCATGTTCGACGACGGGTTGTGGGCCACGCCGGCACCGGTACTGGCCAACTGGCGCATCTCGCCCTCGTCGACGTAAACACAATGTGCAGCAACAACCTTGGCCTCGAACAGGCCGAGCTTCTTCATATACGGAATCACCGGCATGCCCGACTCGTTGCGCACGCCGTCGACCTCGAATCTGGTCTCGGCCAGGTGCGTGTGAATCGGCACGTTGAACTCGCGCGCCAGGTCGATGCAGGCTTTGAAGATCTCGGGCGTGCAGGTATACGGCGCATGCGGCGCCGGGCACGGGACGATCAATGGGTGGTTGTGCCACTGCTCGATGAACTTGCGCGTGCGCGCCACCGATTCGTCGTACGACGGCGCATCGGGCGACGGGAACTTGAGAATCGTTTCGCCGCACAGCGCGCGCAAGCCGGCTTCAGCGGCACCTTCGGCGACGCTCTCTTCGAAATAGAACATGTCGGCAAACGTGGTGGTACCGCCGCGAATCATCTCGGCGCAGGCCAATTGCGTGCCCAGCTTGACGAACTCGGGCGACACGAACTCACGCTCGACCGGCATCATGTAACCCATCAACCAGACATCGAGCCGCAGATCATCGGCCAGACCACGCATCAGCGTCATCGGCACATGGGTGTGGGCGTTGACCAGCCCAGGCATCAGGATCTTGCCGCCGCAATCGATGGTCTCGATCGCCTTCACCTGCGCGCGCACCTCGGCCTCGCTGCCGACGGCGACGATCTTGTCGCCCTGAACGGCCACCGCGCCGTTTTCGAACTGCCGATAGGTTTCGTCCATGGTCAGCACATGGGCATTCACAAAGAGGGTGTCTACATTCTTCACTGCGTTCTTGTTCCTTTCGTGACTTATCATTCTTCTTATTCAGTACGTTCCTAGAAATTACCACGAATCGTGAGGGTCGTGCATCTGCCGCCCGAGACCGGGGAAATCGGCGGACGCCAACACCTGCGTTGAGAAGTGGCGCCGGATCGGCTATCCTGTACCCAGTCAACCTCAACTCGTCTTCGGGAGGAAACGTATGATCCGTCGTATCACTTGGTCGCTCGTGGTTCTCGCCCTGATCGTCGGTGCCGGCATCGCCCGCGCCGAGGTCGATGTCCCCTGGGCCTGGATCCACCAGAACGAGATCGAGAAGGCCTGCAATCAGGCCACCGAATTGTTGTCGCCGTTCTCCGCTGAAAACGGCTTCCCCAAGAAACGCCCGGCCCAGCTCGACGGCAAATCGTGGCAGATCGTCTACAAGGCGGCTGCTGAGACCGCCGGTAAAGCGGGCAAGATCATCGACGACATGTCGGTGAAGATGCAACTGCCGGTCCGCCTGCGCCTGGGTGCCACCTACTTTGCCAAGCGCATGCAGATGGGTTCGCGCATTCCGGCCGGCCTCGACGGCAACGAACGCGCCTACGAATTCCTCTGTCGCGAGTTCGCCGACAACTGCAAAGACGGTCTGCTCGAACTGCGCTTCTGGCGCAGCGCTGAGCCGATCATGAACTTCGACATGCTGTGGGCCAAGCCGATTCGCGAAGGTCTCGGCCGCGTGCGCACCATGCTGCCCACCCTCTCGGCCGAGGTCGCCCCGGCCCAGGCCCATGACGCCTGGAAAGCCGCCGCCAAGCAACTGGCGATCGCCGCCAACGAAGCCGGCATGGCCGCATCACGCGTCGGTGGTTTCGATTTCCCGGCCTGGCGTTTGAAATATGCGACCAAGTCGTTCAAAGCCACGCTCAAGAGCGCCGTCGTCGAGTATTGGGACCGCCCGAACATGACCCCGGTGGAATGGGTCAAGGCGTACGCCTCGCTCTACAAGACGGTGACCGACACCCGCGTCCAGATCGACGAGTTCCTCGCCTCGTTGCCGCAGACGCAGAACCCGCCGCGATAACCAACCGCGGCGCGCACCAGTCGGGTGGCGCCGCCCACGGTCCGCCGAGACCGCCGTCCTGCAGATTTCTGCAGGCCCGGCGGTCTCGCGTTTTTTTGCGCAGGCAACGACCAATACCGACGACGTCAATATCACGTCAATATATCAATCAGCCCACGCGCTGGTCCCGCTCGTCATCGACGAGTTCTCCGCTATCGCCGAGCAGACGCCGGTAACTGCGATACCGCGCCGCCGGAATGTCGCCCGCCACCGCGGCCGCCCGCACCGCGCAGCCGGGTTCCTGCCGGTGCCGGCAGTCGCCGAATCGGCAGCGGCCACTGAAGGCGGCAAACTCACCGAAGTGCGCCGCCAGTTCTGACGGGCCCGCCTGGGCCAGGCCGAACTCACGCACGCCTGGGGTGTCGATGACGACGATGCCGTCGGCCAGTTCGTGCAACGCCGAGGCCGTCGTGGTGTGCCGCCCCTTGAGGTCCGAGCGCCGCAAGCCGTTGGTCTTGATGCCGAGTTCGGGCGCCAGTGCATTCACCAGCGACGATTTGCCGACGCCGCTGTGGCCCATGAGCACGCAGGTCTTGCCGGCCAGTCGGGCCCGCAACGCCGCGATGCCCTCGCCCGATTGCGCCGCCACCGCCAACACCGGCACGCCCAGTTCGACATAGGGAGCAACCCCGGCCCACAGCGCATCGCGTTCCGGGCCCGGCGGCACGAGATCCATCTTGTTGACCGCGATCAGCGGCGTCACCCCACCGCGGCCGATCGCGACCAGCATCCGGTCGATCAATCCCGGGCGCAATGGGGGTTCGCTGAGCGTCACGACGATCACGGCGACGTCGATGTTGGCAGCGATCACCCGCCCCACTCCCGGCACCTGCGGATCGGGCCGCGACAGGCTCGAGCGGCGCGGTTCGACCGCGACCACCCGCCCGCCTTCGAGGCGCACGAAATCACCGACGGCCACCGCCGTCTTCTGGACGCGGGCCAGATCGGGATGCAGCGGATGCAGGCCGGTCGTGTCGCCACAGCGAACCCGACACGTCCCCGGCCCGACCCCGACGACGATCGCCGACGCACGGGTTGACGCGACAGGCGCAGCGGTCACCGGTGCCGACTCCGGCACCGCGACTCCGCCCGCTCCGGGCGAGCGGGGTGTTTCGGCATTGGCGGCCACGACCCCGGCGACGCGAGCGCGCAAGAGATCGAGCAATACATCGTCAACCGACGGGGCCGGCCGGCCGCGTTCCCTCCGGCGGCCATTATTCCGCCAACCCGACGCGTCGTCGCCGGTGTCGCAATCACCTTGCGACGACCAGCCGTCGTCGTCTCCGTCACCGGCGCCACGCTGACGTCGCCCCGAGGCGGGGCGGCGCTGCAACCGTTGTCGTTCCACGAGAGCCCGCCGCTGCAGTTGCCGGCGTTCGGCCACCGACAAGCGGGCGAGAAGCGATTCGAGCAATACTTTGTCTTGATGATGCAAGCGAGCAGTTCCTTCTGCGACGAGGTCGCAAAGACAGCACGATCCCGGCACCGCCGGCACGGCCGACGATGTCACGATCGCCAGCGGCGCCAGCAATGATGCAGCCGCCGCAGTGACCACCTGTCGTGACGCGAAGCGCGCACGACCAATGTTGTTGTTGGTGACGGTCACGACGGCGGTGCCTGGCAGCAAAGGCGGGGTTGCATCAACCGGACCTGGCGCCGGTATGAGGATGCAAAACCATGCCGCACAAAGCATCAGGGCCGCCCACTCGGAGCGGCCCTGACGAATTGACGCTGATGAATCAGCGGCGAAAGATCAGGTTAGCGGCGCACCCCGAGGCGTGACCGAACACAGTTGTTTTCATTGACAGTCATCTCGGCCAGCCTCCTTTCGCACAATATCGAGCCCGCAATTGCGTGACTCTGATGTCAATATAACATATTACCTATCGGTCGTCAATCGCCAAAACGTGAGCCCCAATACCCGGGCCACAGCGCCGAGTCGCCCGGCGAAAATTCATGATGGCGTTTTGGCGCTTGTGCTACAATGGTGGCGACCATCGAGGTCAAGGAGGAACCAAGCCCTATGGTATGCCCCTGCGAGTGTCGCCGGCCGCCCCGCGAGGTCCGATCATGAAAGGCAAGATTCTCTCGACCCGACCGGTCCCGGTGCTGGGCGCGCCCCATCCGCGCATTCTCGTGGTATTGAGCGGCGAGCCGCCCAAGAAGCCCTGGCTGCAAACGCTGGCCAAGACCGCCGACATCGTCGTCGGCGCCGACGCCGGTGCTGCCCCGGTCTTGAAAGCCGGCCTGCGCCTCGATTATCTCATCGGCGATCTCGATTCGATTCCGGCCCCTCTGCGTGAAAAAATGGATGACAGTCGCACCATTCACGACATCGGCCAGGAAGAAACCGACGGCGAGAAAGCCCTGCGCTACGTCACTGACCGCTGGCGCCGCCCCGACGTGATTCTGCTCGGCGGCGTCGGGCCGCGCCTCGACCATCTCTTTGGCACCATGTTGGCGGCGGCCCGCTGCGCCCTGCGCTGCCGGCGCCTGCAACTGCTGCTCGCCGACCACCACGCCATCTTCGCCAATCCGCGGGTCGAACTGACCGTGCCGAAGGGGGCGACGCTGTCGCTGCTGCCGCTGGGTCCGTGCCAGGGCGTCTCGGCCAGCGGCTTGCGCTGGCACCTCGAAAACGAAGCGCTCGAGATCGGCAGCCGTGGCGTCAGCAACGTGGCCACCACCGGCACCGTCACCGTCAGTCGCCGCGTCGGCCACCTCATGGTGATGCGGCGGGTCCGCACCACCGAAACGGTTCTGGGCATCACCGGCTGGGACAAATCCCCCGACCGTTGGCCCGATTTTATGCGCTGAGCGGCACCGCCAACGATTTGCCCAAACGGGTGGCGTCCGGCATCGATTTGCGGTATTGTTGGTTGCCCATGCGGCCATGGGGCCGCACAGATGATTTCACTCGCTGAAGGGAGCGACGACAACCATGGGAGAGACTGCGGTCATCGCTACTGCTACGGCCCTCGCGGCCGGCGTGGGCCATGAAATGGCCTGGGCCACCGCCTTCACGATTCTCGGTGCCGCACTCGGCATCGCCACGCTGCTGGTCTCGGTCGCCTTCGTCCCGCGTCTGCTCGACAAGCTGACGCCGCACATCGACGAAGAACAAGAGATCATTCGCGGCAACCAGGCCGTCGCTGCCTATTTCGGCCGCGTCGTCGCCGCCACGATCATCGGCATCAGCCTGATCATCTCGGCGGCCATCATCGCCGGCATTCACAGTTCATGACCGGCGCCGGCCGACCCGGCCGGCGTGCAATACCCGATACATACAGAATCGGCGTCCTCGCCTTCGGGGGCGCCGGTTTCCCTTTTGGCAGAAACCCCTGACCTCGAAGGGCAAAGGGCCCCATGCCGGAACACGCCAAGAGCGTTTGCCGCCATGGACGTGGGCAGGAGCCCCGGATCGACTCGGCGCCAGGGACGTGGGCAGGAGCCCCGGATCGACTCGGCGCCAGGGATGGCGCGCAACGAGCCGAGCAGGCAGCGCGAAACGACAGTTTCGCGCGGTGCAAACGACCCGCCCGCCCCGGATGGGCGTAGTGGGCGTTTGCCGCCACGGACTGCCCCAGGAGGGGCGTGCCGGGGTGCGCCAGGAGGGCGCGCGGACCCCGGCGAGGCGGCCCGAAACGCAGTTTCGGGCAGTGCAAACGACCCGTTACGGGTGCGCCGACACCAGTTCCAGGGTCGGCAGCTTCACACGCTGGCCCAGGTCGTTGGTCACTTCGAAGCTCTGGTAATCGGTCTTCGCCGAGAAGGTCATCATCGCCCCCGGTCGGGCGAACGGCGGGAACCCGGAATCGGACGCCTTCAAGAGAAACAGCGGCTGCCCGACGAACTTCGGATTCAACTGGTAATCGTTGCGGTCGCGCCGCATTTCATCGAGTTCGGCTTCCGACAACTCTTTGATCATCAACAGGAACTTCTGCCCGCGGGCGGTGACCTCGCGGGCCACGTGCCCGCGCCACTCGACCATCACCGGCTGGGTGAACCGGGTCTGGAACGGAATGGTCAGCAACTGGTTGTAATGCAGGTTGAGCGTACCGTAGATCTTGCGTGTCTGCGCGAACCCCTCACGCATGGGCCGTTCGCGGGCGGTGATCTCGGCGATCTTCACGCGACAGACCTCCAGCCGCGTGCGGATGTCCTGCATGTAGGTCGCCCCCAACGTCTGCGTGTCGTAGGCTTGCCCCAGCAGTTTCTCGGCCTTGCGGTAGTCGCCCCGCCCGAAGGCATCGCATCCCTCGACGTACAGTTTTTGCGCCAGGGAGGCATCGGCCCGATTCACCATGTTCTGCACGGTGACGTTGGTCGGATTGCCGCTCTGCGCCCGACCGTAGAAATCGCGCGCGTCTTGCAGTTGCCCCATCTTCTCGTACAACTGCGCAATCTCGATCGCCACCTTGGCGTTCGGCTTGATCTCGTAATACTGGCGGTAGTTCTTCACCGCCTCGTCGAGCAGGTTGACCTTGGCATAGTTCTGCGCCAGCAGGTAGCGGGCCGCCACCAGGCCTTCATCGACACGCAAGGCTTCCTCGAGGTACTTGATCGCTTCGAACAGGTCGCCCAGTTGCGTATACCCGCGGCCAAGTAAATACAAAACGCGCGGATTGTCGGGATCGGCATTGCGTGCCTGCTCGAGCAACGGCACCGCCGCACGCGCATCGCCCTGTTCGAGCAGCGCCTCGCCCTTCTTCTCACCCGCGCTCGACGCCCGGGAACTCGCCGGCCGCGCTGCTTCCGGCGGCAACGGCGGCACGCGGATCTCGCTGGTTTTCGGCAACACGACGCCGTCGCCCGCCGGCATCGCCGGTAGCTTCGTCTCGGGCACCATTGCCGCGCGCATCGCCGGTGGGGCCGGGGTCTCGGGCACCTGCTGCACCACCGTCGGGCGAGTCGGTACCGGGTTGGCTTGTTGCGGCGGCGCACTCATCGGCGCCCCGCCCGCCAGCCCGGCGGCCGCCCGCGCCGTTTCCATGGCCTCGGTGCGGGCCATCACCATCTGCCGCTTGATCTCGACCCCGACGCGCGCCATGCCGCGCCGCGCCGCGATCATCGACGGATCGAGCACCGCCGCGACCTGGTACTCCTGTTGCGCCTGCCCGAAGTTGCCGGTCAGTTCATAGACCCGGCCAAGATTGAAATGCACCTGCGGGTCGCGGGGCGATTTCTCGTACGCCTGTTTGAGCACCTCGAACGCCAGCTTGTAGCGTTTCTGGTAGATGTGATTGACCGCATTCTGGACGAGAATATTCGTGTCGTCGAACTCGGATTTGTCGAACGCCGGTGCCGCCGTGGCCAACCCCAGCGCCAACAACGCCGAGAGCCCCGTGCGCCACCAACCGCGCGGCCCGCCCGCGCACGATGCGCGCAGTGGGCGTTTGCCGCCAGGAGGGCGGCCCGAAACGCCAGTTTCGGGCGGTGCAAACGACCCCGCCACCGGGCCGGACGCGCGCAGTACCCCGTTGTCGCCACGCCTGTCGTGTTGTCTTGTCGAGTTCATCAGTGTTCGCCTTTTCGTTGCGGTTTCGCCGACGCGGCGCCCAAGTGCTCTTGCCTGGCCGGATTGCAGCACCCGTCAACCGTTTCGGCAGATTCTTTGACTCGCATCATCATAGCATGGTAGATTGCCCGGCAGCGGCGGGATTACCGCCCTCGTCTGGTCAATCCGCCAAAGAAAAGGAGTCACGCCATGTCGTTCATCAAGTTCGTCTTGTGGGCCGTTGTGGTGAGCGCCGTCGGTTTTGCCGGTTACATCTACGGCTACCTCTCCGACTGAGCCGTCGCTCTCAGCGGCTTTCCACCGTCTCGTTGGTCGATCTCGGCGCGCTTTGGCGCGCCGTTTCGATTTGTTGGGCCATTGCCGCGAACTCCCGCAGTGACTGCACCGATTGGACGCGCTCGAGCTTGACCTGATCGTTGAGCATCTCCGACAGGTATCTGATCGCGCGAAAGTCGCCCGCGGCAAACAGGATCTGCGCACACATTGACCGAATACGGGTATTCGGATCGGCAATTTTGGCGAGCAGCAGGTCGGCATGGCGCAGCGGGGCCAGCGTCCCGAAGTAGCGCAGCGCCGCCGCGCGCACCCGGTGATCGGGCGCATCGGTCAGCGGTAGGATCTGCCCCGCCACGCTCTCGGCCTGCAGGTGGGTCAACACCTCGATGAACAACGCTTTGTATTGCTGATCGGTCTCGCGCGCCAACAGGTGCATGATCGTCGGCACGTCGGAGCCGCTCGCGGTCTCTTTCATTGAGTTGATCAAATGGGCCAACGACCAGGTCGAGGCCTCTGGATACGCTTTGGCAATTGCCGCGAAAACGCCCGGCGATTTCAGTCGCCCCAGCGCCCACGCCGTACGTTCGGCCACCACCGGCTCTTCGTCACCCAGAAGATCGATGAGGCGATACATGTGCTCGGCAAGGCGGAACGTGCCAGCCAACCAGGCGCCGGACGCGCGGTCCCACCGTGACGACGAATCGAGCAACTTGACCACGTGCGCCGCCATGTCGCGCCCCTGCCCGGCCCGATAGAATATCGAGATGACATTGGCGCGCACCCGGTTGGCCGGGTCGCTGACATAAGGCAATACAATGTGTTTTACCTTCTCGAAGCCGAACAAGCCGAGGGCTTCGATGGCGTTGGCGCGAATGCGGCTTTCCTGGTGCAACAGACTGTGGCAGAAGTAGTCGATGAGCGGTTCGCGCTTGAACCGGCCCAGCGACAGGATCGCGCTGGCGAAAACCCGCGTGTGGTTTTCGCGTTCGAGCATGTTGACCAGGATGTCGCAGGCCGCAGTGCCGGGGAACCGCGTGCCGACCAGACCCAGCACTTCGGCCGTGTCGAGCCGCACGCCCAGATCGCCGTCCCGGCTGGACACCGCCAACAGGTCGAGCACGGCGATGTCGGCGAACCCCGTCATCGCCCGCACCAGCGCCTGCCGAACCCGCGGCGCCAGATCGCGCCCGAACGCCTCACGCATCAACGGCAGGTCGGCGGCGTCGCCAATCTGCCCCAACGAGGCCGCGGCAAAAGCCCGGGTGTTCAGATCGGCAGCGCCCAGACCGATGCGCAAGACCTCGCGGGCCTCGGCACGCTGCAACACCCCCGCGGTCTGAATCGCCTTCCAACGCACGAACCGATCGACGTCTTTCAGAAGGGCGACGAGGTTGCCGTCGGGCGGGAAGATACGCAACTGCTGCAGCGCTTCGAGAGCGAGGAAACGAATGTTCGGGTTCGGGTCTTTCAACGCAAAACCAAGTTGGCGCCCGATCCGCTCGTGAAACTGCGCGGCAGTGGTTGGCCCCGAGGATGGCTGCTCGGTCATGGCGTCAGTATAGGAGCGGCATTGGACGGTGTCAACGACGTTCGCGCACTTCGGTCGATCGAAGGCGCCCGATGCATCAGTGCGCCCCGGCCAGCTTGATCCCGAGTGCACCGGCTTTGGCCGCCACGGTCTTCGCCAACGCCGGGTCGGTCTGCCGGGCGGCGGCCAGCGTGCGCTCGAGCATCGCCCGCGCCTGCTCACTCTTGCCACCGAGGTGGTAGAGCCGCCCCAACTCGAACCCCGCCTCGAGCAACAGCGGCTCGGCCGCGGTCACCCGCTCCAGTTCAGCCACCGCTTTGTCGGTCTTGCCCGCCTTGGCCAGACACAACGCCAGGTAATAGCGCGCCGGCAGGTTCTTGGGGTCGGCGGCCACCACCTTCGACAACATGCGGGTGCCATCGGCCAATGCCCCGGTCTTCAAACCCACAACCCCAAGGTTGTAGAGGCCCAACAGCGAGTTGGGCTGACGCTTCAACAGCGACAACAACACCACCTGCGCCTTTTCGTATTCACGCAGATGAATGAGCACGCCCGACAACGTGATGTAACCACCCTCGAAGTCGGGCGCAATCTCGATGCAATACTGCGACTGCCGCACCGCCGACTCGATGTCGCCGGCATGCAGGTAGGCCAGGGCCAACTGGTGGTGCGGCACGACGGCGCGCGGATACGGTTTCAGGGTCTGCTCGAGATACTCGACGGCCTCACGCCACGACTGCTTCGCCAGCAATCCAGCCGCGGTCTTGCTGACCTCGTCGGCCGTTGGCAACGCCCACCCGCGGGTGCCGACCAGAGTCAATGACATACACACAATAACAATACAAACGCAATACGCGCGCTGCACCGGTGTCCGGGATCGGCACGGCAACGCAAACGTCCCCGCAACCCTGAGGCTGCGGGGACGCTCGTCAACCGGACAATTCACGAGGCTGCACCAGCGGAATCGCCGAGCATTACTGTTTCACCGACACCGGCGTGCCGATGGCCACCAGATCGGTCAGTTCATCGACGTCTTCGTTGAACATACGCACACAGGCCCCGGCGTTGGCACTGCCGAACCCATCGAGATACGGCCCACCCTGAATCGAGAGGGCGTTGCCGCCGACACCCAACCAGCGTGAGGCAGCCGGGGCATCGAGGCCGGGGGCCGCTGCGTGACCGTCGCCCTGATACCACGGGTTGCTCTTGTGGGTGATCTGCATCGTGCCGGCCGCCGTCGCCACGCCACCGAAGTTCATCGGGAAGGTGCGCAACAGGTCGCCGTTGGCATCATAGAGCTGCATCAGCCGGGCACTCTTGTCGACCACCAACTTAACGCTCCCGGTGGTCTCGGGTTTTGCCCCGCGCTCGGTCAACTTCTGCTGCGCCAGGTGCTTATAGATATTGTAAGCGCGCAGATAGGCCTGTTTGCCGGCTTCGATCTGGGCCGCGTCGGCCCCGTTGCTGCTCAGATTGATGTACTGTTGGTATTTCTCTTTGAACTCGCGTTCTGCATCGTTCAGGCTCTGTTCGGGCGGCGCTTTGAAACTGGCCGCTTCGCCCGGCAGGTTCGGACTGCCGCTGATCGCCGGCTGGGCCGGCGCATTGCGCCCGAGCAACTCGTTGAGGAAATCGTTGGCCTGCGCTGCGGTGCTCTGCATCTGGGTCTTGGCCGTCGTCGCCGTACCGATGGCCGACAGCGAAAGCTGCAGACCGGCCAGTTTGGCTTTCAACAGCTTTTTCTTCGCGAAACTGAAGGTGCCGGCCGCGGTCAGTTCGCTCTGCGATTGGGTCAGTTCGTTCTGGATCCGCGCTCGTTCGGCCTGGACCTCGGTGGCCGACAGATGGTTGGCCGCCTGCGCCAGTTGCTGATTGAGCCCGGCACGCTGGGCCTCGATGGCCGCGAGAATCTGGTCGCGCTCGCCAAACGCGAGCAGACCGGTGTCGGCGTATTTCTTCTCGAGGGCGACGAGGTTGTTGGTTGCAACCTTGAGGCCGGCCATGAACTTCGCTGCTTCGATGCGTTTTTCGACATCGAGGGCTTCGGGGTCGACAATCTGGGCAGCGGTCGCCTGCACCCAGCCGATCGTGCCGTCTTCGAACTGCACTTTCATCCAGGAATCGGCCACCGCGGCCGCCTTCTTCTCTTCGAGCACACGGAACCGCGCGCCCGGGTCTTTCGTATCAAAGGCCAGGCTGGTCAGGGTGTTCGCTGACCGCACATTCGCGCGCGCCGACAGCACGCCAACCGGACCGGCCCACAACGCCGGCGCGGCTGCCAACCAGAACGCCACCACACCGGCAACCCATTGCGATGTCATGGTCGAACGCATATCTGCACCTCCGGCCGCTGCCACCGAACTCGGCTTCGACGGCGAACCAAGAATCAATCGACACAGGCTACTTTCACCTATTGTATCGAACGAATGCGGGGTACCGTCAAGGCCTCCCTGAGAGATTCTCACTCAGGGAGCGCCCCATAGCTGTCGATGGATTAAGCAACCCCGCCCCGGCGTGGCGTTGGCACTGTGCGCGTCGTGGGTGGGCGGAACCTCTTCCGAAACACAGGAGCCTGCAACATGAGACATCTCTTCTTCGTCGGCATTGGTGGAATGGGCATGAGCGGCCTGGCCAAGGTCATGGCCAGTCGCGGCCACAAGGTCGCAGGCTCGGACCGCAACCTCGAGGGCGACTACTGCAAGCGCCTCGCGGCACTCGGCATCCCGCAATACCTGCAAGACGGCAAAGGCCCCGAAACCTTCTGCCGGCACTGCGGCGTCACCCCCGACCAGGTCGAGATCGTCAAATCCACGGCCGTCGAAGACAAGGTGCCCGATATCGAAACCGCCCGCCGCATCGGCATCAAGGAACTCATGCGCTCCGATCTGCTCGCCCAGATCTTCAACGCCGACATCGGGATCGCCGTCGGCGGCACGGCCGGCAAGACCACGACCACCGGGCTGATCATGTGGATGCTGCACCACGCCGGGTTGGACCCGTCGGGCGTCGTCGGCGGCGTCATCGGCGGTCTCGACACCAATGCGCTCGACGGCCGCGGTCGCCACTTCGTCATCGAAGCCGACGAGTCCGACGGCAGCATCGTCAAATACCGACCCCACATTGCGTTGATCAACAACATCTTCTTCGATCACAAGCCGCTGGCCGAACTGCAGGACCTGTTCACGACCTTCGCCAATCATACGGTCGAAGGCGGCATTGTCGTCTTGCCCGCCGACGATCCGAACATCGCCGCCATCCGACCCCGGATCACACGCCCCGTCGTGACCTTCGGATTGGGCGCGGGTTGCGATATCGCCCCCGAAAAACTGGTCGAAGACGACAGCGGCTCGCATTTCACCTGGGCCAACACCCGGTTTTCCACACCACTGGTCGGTCATCACAACGTATTGAACGTGCTCGCGGCCATCGCGATCGGCCGACATCTCGGCCTGACCCCGGCCCTCATGAGTGCGGCCATTGCTGCGTTCCCCGGCATGCGCCGGCGCTTCGAGAAGGTCGGTACCGCCCGCGGGGTCACCGTGATCGACGATTTTGCCCACAATCCCGATGAGATCGCCGCTACCATCGTGGCCGCGCGCGGCCGCTCGCAGCGCCGGTTCATTGTGTATCAGCCGCACGGCTACGGCCCCACCCGGCTCACCCGCCGCGAACTGGTCGAGGTCTTCGCCAGCCTGCAGCACGACAGCGAGCACCTGTACCTCGACGAGATCTATTACGGCGGCGGCACCGTCGAGAAGGACATCAGTTCCGCCGACCTGATCGCCGAAGTGAAACCGCGCTTCCCCAACGCCCATTTCTTCGGCGACCGCACCAAGATCATCGCCGACATCGCCAGCCGAGCCAAACCCGGCGACATGGTGGTGGTGATGGGCGCCCGCGATATCAACGCGATCTGCAAACCGATTCTCGACGCACTTTGACGCCGCCGGCAACGACAAGTCGTCCGACCAATAACCCTTCAGCAACGACCCGCTTCGGCGGGTCGTAATACTTTGTATTACTTCTCGTCGACCAACGGCAACCGCAGGGCAAAACTGAAGCGCGCACCGTGACCGAGCGTCGACTCGACCTTGATGCGCCCCCCCATGGTTTCGACCAGAGCTTTCGAGATCGCCAGTCCGAGACCGGTGCCGCCGAACTTGCGCTTACGCCCGACATCGACCTGGATGAATGCCGCGAAGATCCGCTCGTGATCGGCCGGATCGATGCCGATGCCGGTATCGGTCACCGCCAGATCGAGCACCCCTTCGCGCGGCCCGAGGGCCTGATACTCCACCGACAGCGTGATGTGACCGGCCTCGGTGAACTTGATGGCGTTGCCGATCAGGTTGAGCAACACCTGACGCATCCGCTCTTCGTCGCCGATGAAACGCGGCAGGGACTCGGGCTTCTCGACAACAATACGCAACCCCTTGCTCGAGGCCGCCATCTCCTGGGCGGCGACGACCGAACGAATCATGTCGCCCACGACAAACGGCTGTTTGACCAGGTTGAGCACTCCGGCCTCGACCTTCGAAAAATCGAGCAGGTCGTTGATGATGCCGAGCAACGATTTGGCCGACGCCATGATCAGGTCGATCTGGTTGAGTTGCTCGACCGACAGCGGGCCGCGCCGCAGGAGTTGCACGAACCCGATGATGACCGTCATCGGCGTACGCATTTCATGGCTCATGCAAGCAAGGAAGTGGTTCTTGGCGTTGTTGGCGGCCTCGGCCGCCTCCTTGGCCCGTTGCAAGGCGTCTTCGGTCTGTTTGTGCTGTGTGACGTCGCGGGCCGCCGACAGGTACTGCACGGTGCGCCCTTCGGCGTCGCAGATCGGCCGGACGAAGGTCTCGATCCAGATCCACCGACCGTCTTTATGGCGGACACGCGCGGGTGGTATGGCGAATGGCGCCGGTCGCCCCGCCTGTTGTTGTGCCGGCCGCAGCACGCTGACCACATCGTCGGGATGCGTCAATTGCTCGGGCGACAACGCCATGACCTCGGCCACCTCGTAACCCAGCACCGCCTTCACCGAAGGCGACACATAGAGATAACGAAACGTCTGCGGATCGTGCAACAAGATCAGGTCGGTCATGTTCTCGGCGATCAGGCGGTAGTTCTTTTCGGTCGCCTGAATGGCCCGGGCAGCCCGGCGGCGCACAAAAACAAACGCGACCGCAACCACGTATAACAACAGCGCCGGCAGGAGTCCGATCAGGACGCGACGGCGCACGCGCGCCACCCGAAACTCCCACACCGACCCATCGAAATCGATGGCAAGAACGGTTGCCGCACTGCCCACCCCGGTCATCGGCACGAAACACGAGATGAGGGTACCCCACCGATCGGCCGCGTACGGCCCAACCACAGCCGGTGGCCCACCCCGCAGCGCGTCCACCATCGCGGGCGGCGGATTGCTGAAAATGCGGCCCGGCGGGCACCATTCGGCGGAATCCGTGGCCACTGAATCAACCGTATAGACGACCTGGCTTTCGCGCTGCCGCACCACGAACAGCCAACGGATGTCGGGATTGACGCTCTTGATCCAGGATAAATCACCCACCCACTCCCCGCCTGAAACCCACGATCCCCGCAGAGCCGACACAGCCGCCCCACAGCCGACTGACGACCTGCAGGGCCGTCTGACGGTTCGCCGCCGGCCCCGGTTTCCGGCCAACCCTTCCCCCAGGTCGCCGTACCGGGCCTGAGTCGGCCCCAGCGGCGCCCAGTCGGGCCGTTTTCCGGCGGAAGCCCCGGAACCCCGGTTTTCTCCCCGTTTTCCGTCAGTCAGCCCACCGGAGTGCACGCCGGACCCCTGGCGATACTCTCCGAACACTGCTCCCGCCGAGGATCTGCGCTGGCGCGGCCGACCGGCGCAACACCGGGATTCGGCATTGCGTCTGCTGCGCTCTCCGGGTTCTCCAGACCGCCGCGCGTACGACCGCCACAAAATGAAGTCGTCGGGTATGCCCGACATCGCAAGAACGCCGGCAAATATGCCAATCGCCCACGGCGAGCCGCACCGGCATGTGATCGTCGTCGCTCACCTGGACGCCGACGACACGAAATCTTCATCCTCCGGGCTCATCACCGGGGAAGGAGGGATCAACGCGAACTTTGCGCGAGCGCGCAGCAATACAAAAGGTTGCTTGCGCAAAATCCGATCTTCACGCGATTTTGGCCCGCTTCTTTGCTGTCCCGCAAACTTCTTCGCGAATGATCCGGCGCAACAAAGATTCGAACGACTCCCGATCAATGGACTGCTCGAGCATCTGGTTGATGAGGGTTTGATAGCCACGGCCGCCGGCAGCAGCCTTGAACCATTCAATCACTCGCCGGCTCAGCATGATGTTGACTCTCGTTTTGCGCTCGATTGGGTTGAGATTCCGACGAACAACACCGCGCTTGATCTGAGCGGCCGTGATCTCGGGGCAATCCGAAAGATCGATCTCATGGTCGGCAATCGCACGCACCCTTTTCACATCGGTCTTTGATCGCTTCGGCATACAGGTTCCTTTTGGCTCGCGTGGCCTTGCGCATGCTGATGATGCGCATTTCATCGTCTTTCTCGACATGGACCACCCCGACCACAACAACCTCATGCGCCATCCCCAGGCTGATCGTTCTTGGTTCATCGTATTCAAACTGCTCATCAGGGAATGACACCACGGTTCCTGCAAACGCCTGGGCGGCATCAACAAAATCCAATCCGTGCTTTCGAAGATTCACCCGTCTCTTGCGCTAGTCCCAGGCGTATCGCATAATTGTATTATACACATCTCCATACATATACTCAACGCGAACAGAACAGGCCTGTTGCTTGGTGTCGGAGGAAGGTTCGATTCCTTCCCGCTGCATAGGCTGCGGCCATGTCCTCGAGAAACCGCTTCTTGATTTCGTCCCGATTCGCCGCGTGCTCTCGATGCCCCAGATCGTGCCGACCGCCCGGTACGGCTCGTTCATGTCCATGAAACCGAAGTCGTTATACCGGAACATCCGGCGGGGCCACGGCTATTCGCTTGATTGGCGGATCGATCTAGTGTCCTGAGTCAGAAATCCGCTCACAAAACCGCGCCAAGTTGGTCAAGATGTCGTCAGCAGGCTTTGTCCATACAAAAGGTTTCGGATCTGAGTTGTAATGCTCCAGAAAGTCCTTGATTGCTTGTTCAAGGCTTCGCGTGCCGGGAAACACACCATGGCGCATGCGCTTCTCGGTGATCAGAGCGAACCAGCGCTCGACAAGATTCAACCAAGATGAGCTGGTAGGAGTGAAGTGAACGTGGAATCGGGGGCGCTTCAACAACCATCGGCGAATTGCGGGCGTCTTGTGCGTCCCGTAGCTATCGAGAATGAGATGCACCTCGAGACCGTCGGGAACAGACCGGTCGATTGTGGTCAGGAACTGACGGAACTTGTCAGACCGATGACGGCGATGGCACTCCCCGTTAACCTCTCCGGTAGCCACATCGAGGGCGGCGAACAGAGACGTAGTGCCATGGCGTTCGTAATCATGCGTTCGGCGTTCAATTTGGCCGGGTCGAGTAGAGTCCATGTACGTGGTGTAGGAAGGGTTTCGTCGGCGGAGCCCTAAAGAGAGCCACCGCGATCTCCGAAAGAATCGGTGTCGAGCCAGATTCGAAAGGAGACCACGGTGACTGATTCCAAGATAGACCCACTGGATATGCTTCGCAAGATGCTGGAGGAAGATTCGGACCTGATGCGTGAGATGCTGAGAACGATGGCCTCGATGTTGATGGGGGCCGAGGCGGATGCGCGATGCGGCGCCGGTTATCGTGAGCGGCCCCTTGATCGAGTGAACCAGCGCAACGGATATCGGCACCGACCATGGGACACGCGAGTGGGCACGATTGATTTCCCGATTCCGAAATTGCGTTCTGGCAGTTATTTTCCGGAATGGTTGATCGAGCCGCGATGTCGGGCTGAACAGGCGATGGCAAACGTGGTCGCCGAGGCCTACTTGAAGGGAGTGTCGACGCGTCGGGTCGAGGGATTGGTCCAGGCTCTGGGTATGGCAACGATCTTGAAGTCTCAGGTCTCGAAAATGGCCGAAGACCTCGACGGTAGGGTCGACGAGTTCCGGAATCGGCCGCTGAGCGAGAGTGCGCATCCGTACGTTTGGCTTGATGCTGTCGTTGTGAAGAGCCGCGAGGGCGGTCGGATCGTCAATGTCGCCGTCTTGGTGGCCACAGGCGTCACAGCGCAAGGATTTCGTTCGATACTTGGTATTGACGTTGTGACTACAGAGGACGGTTCCGGTTGGTTGGCATTTCTCAGGAGCCTGGTTGCTCGCGGCCTCCACGGCGTTGCGCTGGTTATCTCCGATGCCCACGTGGGCCTCCGCGATGCCATCGCCGCCACGATTCCAGGCGCCACCTGGCAACGCTGTCGCACGCACTTCATGCGCAACCTGCTGACCCGTGTTCCCAAGTCCATGCAGGATTTCGTCGCCACAATTGTCAGGTCCGTCTTTGCCCCGCCCGACGCGCATTCGACCGCGGCACAGGCCGATCGGATCATCGCCCAATTGCAGCCTCGCTTCTCCGCGGCCGCGGAACTGCTCGAGGAAGCGCGTGACGACATCCTTGCTTTCACGGGCTTCCCCAAAGAGCACTGGCGTCAGATCTGGTCCAACAACCCGCTCGAACGCTTGAACAAAGAGATTCGGCGTCGCACCGATGTCGTGGGGATCTTCCCCAATCGCAACGCCGTTATCCGTCTCGTCGGTTCAGTTCTGGCCGAACTTCATGACGAATGGGTCGTGAGCCGCCGCTACATGAGCCTTGATTCATTACTGAAGGTCGTTGCCCAAGTTCCCGTCGCGGCCACTTCGACCGCAGCAAAACCTCGTAACCGGAAGGCTGCTTGATCGCCTTCATGATCGTGGTGGCTCATACACCACTTGACTGGACATTACCTCGAGTTCAAGCCCCACAAACCAGCGATACAAGATGTTGAGGTCGATCTGCTCCATCAGTTGTCGCTCGGAGCGAATCGTATAGAGAGTCTGAAGCAACATCGCTTTCAGCAGATGCTCCGGCGGAATCGAAGGGCGTCCAGTATGCGAATACAGTGCGGAAAACTCAGAGTGCATCTCTCCCAGGATCTCGTTCACCATCGCCCGAATTGGCCGGAGCGGATGATTGTCCGGCACTCGCTGCTCGGGTGAAAGATAACTGAACAGATTCCCTTGTTGCGTCCCTTCTCCGCGCATTTGGCTCACCTCGCTTTACTGATGAGGCCATTACAACATATTGCTCGCGGTTTGGATACCCACTCCGACGCGGTTTTCGGAGTTTTTCAGCAGCCTGCTAGGCCGCCCCGACCGCCGCAGCCAGGACGGCGGAGGCGGCCAACGACCAATGCCTTATCAAATGAAAACGTTGGTCGAACTAAGGCCCCAAGCGCCCTGCATCAATACAATATGCTGATGTGACCACACGAAGCATGCGTGCTCACGCATCATGCTACTTGTGCTCAGGACCTACTTCCCGAAATACCTGACCGGGGACAGGTTCTTGACGTGAGCAACCTGCGTCAAAATCGTGGCTTCCTCATGTCGTTGATTCAAAAACTCCAATCACTGGAGTCCTTTGATCACCTTGACGTACCCAGCGACGCGCAAGAATGAAATCAGCGCTGCCAGAATGATCTGCCATTGCAAAGCCATGCACGTGACTCAATGTCGTTCGATAAACAGAGCTTCATGATGCACTCATCCCGGCCCACTGGTATTCCGTCCCCGAGCTTGGTCCGAACGCCTCTTGTCGGCGATAGAGGTTTCGTCGTGGTTGGCATTCATGCGAAAACCGCTTCCCATTGGCAATCGAGTTCGAGAGCCACCTGCGGAAGTGCGTTGGCACCGAAATTCGTGATCAGGCGGATAGACGGCGTCAAGACCTGGAGTAATCGCCGGATACGGGTCACGCATGCCCTCACCGCCTGCTCGCCGGTGGCGGGATCGTAGGTTCCTCCCCATACACCGCGAAACATAGCGGACACGGCGACCGGGGTCGGCGATGCCAACAAGAGTTGGACAAGAAAACGGATCGTCGCCGATCCTGGGCGAAGATACTGGCTTTGCGGGAGATAACCGACGTGCCCCGCGATCGAATCAACCACAAACACCCCCGGGTGAACTTCGTTGCGCCACGCGGAATATCGGTCAACCGTCCAGACCTCGGTCCGGCCACCGCTGAAATGCGCGATTGGCGTGGATGACCTGGTCTGCCGCGTCAGTCGCCGCAGCACGGCGGTCAACCCGGGAATCCGGCCCCGCAGGAACGTCTTCAGATCGGTCGAAGTGAGTTCAGACTGGAGCTCGAGATACTTCTGTCCGACCCTCGATCCACGTTGGTGGAGAGCGCCGGCATAGTACACCCAGAAGACGTCGAAGAATCGATCGGCCACCAGTCGTTCCAGCCGTTGCTCGAGGTTCTCGTCCGAGAACTTTTCAGGGCACAGGATGGCGGTCACCACCCAGATATGATCGGTTCGACGAGTGATCGGGAGCCGTTTCAGGAGGCATCGTGATTGCCGCCATGTGCCGACAAAGTCGACTGAACCGCTGAGAAACTGCGCGAAACCAAGGAGAAACTTCGCGACGCCCATGTCATCGGCGGGAGCGGGGCGATTGGTCTCGTCATTCAGCAGTTTGGTGAAGGACGCCACAGCACTGGCAAACTCGCCGTGAAGGATCCCGGCCAAGCCGTCGGCCCACAACGGGAGGGTTTCAGAAAACGTCGATCGGTCGGAGGCGGCCAGAGTCAGGCTGCGCTGGCGATAGAGATGCCCGACCGCTGACTTGCCAAGCAGCTCGTACACCCAATACGTCCGAAGCCACATACTGACCTGTATCGAGGGGGGAACCTGGTCCGCGAGGCGATGCGCCCCGAACAACAGGCAGAGTTCGCGGCCGATCTCGCCACGACAACCAATATCAGACGCCTGACTCAGCAGCGCCCCGACCTCGCCAACTGCATCGCCCAGGCGGCGGTAGATCTCGACGGCTTCGCGCAGATACCGTTGCGCCCTCTCGTGACAACATGTCTTGATCTCGACCATGGCCATGCCCTCGAGAACCCTGGCCGTCATCACCGACGGCGCCCCTTGTCCGGCGAGCTCGTAAGCCTGACCATAGTATTTGCGTGCCGACGCAAATCGGAAGCGAAACAACTCGAGGGCACCAATGGCCATGGCGAAACTGATCTGCCGTTGGGTGTCGCCCAATTGCATGTAAATACGACGTGCCGCTATCAACTCCTTGATGGCGGGGCCAATCTGCTGCATTTGGCGCAGAATATTCCCCGACAGGAAGGCGAGCTGGGCGCGATGCTCGTCGGTCAACTGCCGGTCGCACTCGGACCGGA
>CAZADH010000077.1:4099-22654 GCA_964483805.1 uncultured bacterium | reverse complement strand
GGGGGGGGGCCGCCCCCGCCCCCCGCCCCCCCCCCGGTGGTGGGCGGGGGGGGCGGCGCGCCCGGCGGGGGCGGGGGGGGGGGGCCGCGGCCGCCCCCCCACGACCTGTAACACACCGTATTGCATTGCGAGCCCTGGCCCGGCCGCTGCCGATGGGCATAACCGGGCGACAGCTCCCGATGATTACGCCGCCTGCGGCAACGACCGCAGACCGATCAGGTCGCGATACAGCACGCTGGTGCGCACCAGTTCGTCGTGCCGCCCGACCGCGGCGACGCGGCCGCGGTCGATGACCACGATCCGATCGGCCACCCGCGCCGTCGCCGCCCGGTGGGTGACGATCAGGCAGGTCGTATCGGGCGCTGACGCACGCAACCGCCGCCACAACCGGCGTTCGTTCGCGGCGTCGAGTCCCGCGGTCACGTCATCCATCAGGAGCAACTGCGGCGCACCGGCCAGGGCGCGGGCCAACGCCAGACGCTGACGCTGACCACCCGAGAGCCCTGTCCCACGCGCACCGAGGCGCTCGTCGAACTTGTGCGGCAACCGCTCGATCTCATCGCGGATCTGCGCCAGATCTGCGGCCGTCGTGACCTGCGCATCGTCGAGCCCACGCCAGAAGTCGATGTTCTCGCGCACCGTCGCCGAGAACACGACCGGTTCCTGCTGCACGAACCCGACCCGATCGCGCCACGCGCGGCGATCGACCTCGGCCATCGGCCGGCCGTCGATAGAGACGGTTCCGGTGCCGGGCTCGACCAACCCAGCCGCGAGCGCCAGCAACGTGCTCTTGCCCGAGCCGATCGGACCCATCACCGCCACCTTCTCACCCCGCCGCACGGTGAACGAGACGCCCCGCAACGAGAACGGCCGCGCCTTCGGCGAAGGCGCCGCCAACACGGCGGCCGCTGCGTTTCCCAGCGGCGTCGCCGTTTGCGCAGCACCGCCTTCAGGAGCGACAAGCGGATACGTGAACCCGACCTGGTCAAATCGCAATACATCGTATTCCGACACGACCCGGTCGATCACCGCCAATGCCCCCGCCCCGGTCAGCGCGTCGTCGAAGCCAGCACCTGCGTCTGGCTCCGTCGCTGTATCGAGCGTGGTCGCCACGGTCACTCCTGCGCCCGTCCCTGGATGCGACACGGCTGCCGTTTCCGGACCACTCATCACCATCCCCGCACCATTCGTTGAGACTGGTCCTGTCTCGACCGCCGCCGTTTGCGCCGCCGCGACCTGCCCCACCCCGCTCGTCGGCGCTGTGCCCGCGAGTTCCTCGAGCCGGTCGATGACCACGAACGCTTGCGACAGTGTGATCAGCAACATCGGCACGTCCATGACCGACCACAGGATCATGCCGAGGTAGCTGAAGAACGCATAATACGCGCCGATCGTCAGCGACCCCTGCACGACGAGAACGCCGCCGCAGACCAGCACCAGCACCTCACCGAGGTAGGTGAGGAACTCGAAGTAGACCTGCAACAGCCCCTCGATGCGCGCCTGCGCCAGTTCGTCGACGCGCCGCAACGCCAGCAACTCCCGATACGCGGCGCGCTGCGGCGCCTCGGCGGTTAACGCCTTGACGATGCGGATGCCCGAGAACACCGACTCGAGAAACGCCGTCGTCGTCGACGTGCGCTCCTGCACCGCCTCGGCCCGCCCTTCAACTGTCGACTGCAGGTGCATGAACAGGGCCAGCATGACCGGCAACGGGATCACTCCGGCGAGCGCCAGCCACGGATGCAGCGTGAACATGCCGATCACACAGCACCCGATGACCATGATCGCGGTCAATGCCCGGAAGATGCCCGAACAGCACAGCCACGGCAGACCGGACGGCGCGTTCTTGAGATTCGCCGTCAGGCGCGTCACGACGTCGCCGGTGCGGAAACCCAGGAAGAATCCCGGGTCCCGCCCCAGCACGGCGCGCGTGAAGCGCTCGCGCAGGATGCGCTCGAAGAAGAGGTTCATCTGCAACCGCAGCCATGGGTAGATCGGCCCGACCAGCCAGAACGATCCGACGGCGAGCAACAGCAATACATTGCGGTTACGCGCCTCCATGACCTCGCCCAGGCCGATCTGCCCGGCCCGAAGGGCGCCGAGATCGGCGATGACGCGGTCGAGCACGTGCCGCAGCACCTGCGGCAGGAGCACCGACGCCAGCGTCGACAGCGCCGTGAGGCCGAGCAACAGCGCGAGCATCGCCCCGTGGCCCCGATACAGATCGAGCAACCAGCGCACGTAGTAGCGGCGCGGATGGCGCCGCGATGTCGTCGTCATGTCTTTCACCTACCTTTCACGCGGCCTGCACGGCCGGCCGCAGCGATGACCGGCGGCGACACCGTTGTCGACCACCCGCCACCAATCCCTGCAATTGCGCCAGTTCGCGATAGTGCCCGCTCTGCCGCACGAGTTCGTCATGGGTGCCCGCCTGGGCCAACCGCCCCTGGTCGAGCACGAGGATCCGCGAGGCGCCAACGACGGTCGTCAACCGGTGCGCGATGATCACCGCCGTGCGCCCCCGCATCAACCGCGCCATCGCCTCCTGCAGTTGCCGCTCGGTCCGAGCATCCACCGCCGACGTCGCCTCATCGAGAATCAAAAGGCGCGGATTGCGCACCAACGCCCGCACGTAACACAACAACTGCCGTTCCCCGAGCGACAGGTTCGCCCCACGCTCGGCCAGGACCGTCCGATAACCATCCGGCAACCGCTCGATGAACGTGTGCGCACCCAACTCGCGCGCCGCCGCGATCACCCGGCCCTCGGGCACCCCCGGATCGAACGCCCGCAGGTTCTCGAGCACCGTGCCCGGGAACAAGTGGATGTCCTGTAATACAAGCGCAACATGCCGCCGCCAGGCATCCACCGGAATCGCCCGCAAATCGACGCCGTCGATGGTGATCGCACCCGCCGTCGGCTCGTAGAACCGCTGCAACAGGTTGATGCACGTGCTCTTCCCCGAGCCCGACGCCCCGACGATCGCCACGTGCTGCCCACGCCGCACCGTGAACGAGAGGTCTTGCAACACCGGCGTGTCACCGTATGCAAAGCCAACGTCGGCAAACGCGATCTCGCGGAAGCCACCGGTGAACTCGTGCGACGTGGCCACCGACGACGGCGAAACCGGGCACATCGCGGGAGACGGAGGGGCTCCGCCCCTTCCAACCCCGCCAGGGGTCACGGACCCGCTGCGCACGCCCTGCCCCCCATCCACTTGCAAGGCGAACGCTTCGTCGGCGACAGCGCGCCCTCCATGGCGCTCTGCCGACATGCGCCCATCGTGGGCTTCGCGTTCACCTTGCGGTCGGCGCGCGGCGCGCGTGCGATCGAGAGGCACTGCCACCGCGGTATCTGGGTCAGCGACCGCAGATGTCCGCGAGAGCGTTTGTTCCGGTTCGAGATCGAGAAGAGCGAAGACGCGACCGGTGGCGGCCAGGCCGGACTGCACCTGCATGAGCACCTCGGCGAGGTCACGCAGCGGCGTGAAGAAGCGGCGCATCAGTTCGATGTACATCACCAGCGCGCCGACACTCATCCGCCCGGCAAAGATCTCGCCGGTGCTGTAATACAAGAGCAATACCGTGCAGCCGATCTCGGCCACGAAGGTGAAGCCACCGTAGAACAGCACGCTTTCGTAGAACCCCGCCCGCGACTCGATGGTGATGCGGTCGGCCGTGGCAGCAACGACGCGCTGCACCGCCTCTTCTTCCTTGTTGAAGAGGCGCAGCAACGAGACACCCTGCACGAACTCGGTCAACCGCGCCGCCATCTCGGCATCGCGTTCGCGGATCTCGCGCCACATCCGCCGGATCACGCCGGCGAACAATGCCACCGCGCTGCAGCCAATAACGAGCGCACCGATCAGCCATCGCCCCAGAGGCGGTTCCTGCCACGCGATCAACGCCGCGATCGCGACCAGCAACAACGCGTTGGCGACCAACTGCGCCGCCGCGCTCGAGACCAGCCCGCGCATCTGCTCGATGTCGTTCTCGGCCCGGCTGATCAGCTTGCCTGGCGCGTTCTTGTCGAAGAACGCGAGGCCAAGACCGACCAGGTGTCCGAACACCGCCTCTTTGAGCGCGGCCATCACCGACGTACCCACCCGCGCGAGCAGGAGCGCACGACCGTAGAGTGCGACCGCGCCCACCGCGAGCGCAGCGACGAAGCCGATCCCGAGTTGTGCCGCCAGCGCCAGATCGCGGCGCGGCAGCGCGGTATCGATAAGTTCACGCAGCAGCAGCGGCCGGGCGAGATGAATCACGGTGACCAGCAACATCGTGGCGGCCGCCGCCACCAGCGAACCCAGGTGTGGCCGCAGATAACCCAACAACCTTCGCGCATGGCGAAGGTATGCACATTCGCAATACATGACCCTGTCCTTTCACGCAATCCCGTGGCCCGGTCATCGAGATCGACCGGGCACCGCCACTCATCCCACCGCTGCCGGAACCGGCTGCGACAACGACACGCGGTGTCGGGGTCTGCCGCCGCTTCAGCCACGCGCGCAAGGCTGAAACCCTGCGTCGGTGCTGATCCGTGTTCGGCCCAAGTGGGGCCGCACTGGAAGCGATTGCTGCCGTTTGCTGAGATGCCGCCGACGAAAGCCGTGGGAAACAACTGTTCATCCGATTCATGGTTCGTTCTCCTTCCGGCGTCGGCCGGCTGTGCGTGAAGCGGTTGCGGTCACATCGTGAGCCACGTGGCGTTGCGCCCGCTGAGGCGTCGATCGTGCAGATGCTGCAGTTTTCGGCAGCGCAGCGGACGTCGCCCGTAACGGCAACGTGACAACGCGGTCAACCGCGCAAAACAGGATGGGGGGCCGGATTGGCCCACGCGAGAAGAGGGTTAAAGCATCAGGGCCGCCCGAAGGCGGCCCTGTCAACGGCTCAGAAGAACCGGCAGATCAGGCGCACGCCCCACGGGAAGGCATCGGGAAACGATTCTTGTCTGAAGTCATCAGTTCGGCCCTCCTGTTTAGAAAATGGGTATGCTGCCCAACGCACCGGGCGCATCATACAATTTGCATTCACCCGTTGTCAAGAATTATCGGCAGAATTCTTTACGACGTCAATACCCCAGTTCTATCCCGCTCCTGATCATCGTTCGCGCCACACCTGCCGAGTTCGGCCACGAGCGCCAACCCCGAAACCGTTCGCGGTGCACCCAACAGCGGCAGCAAGATACAAACCATGCGAAGAATCCGGGCGAAATGCCGGCAGCGCTACGCCCGGTCACCCCGCCTCTCTTGCCCGGTGTTCCGCGAACGCAGTTCGTTCGCGGAACCACCCGGCGCGGGGGGCCGGGGGCGCGGCGCCTCCGGTGGGGAGGTCACAGGAGGGGCCACGCCCCTCCTCGACACAAATCAACCTTGCTCTACCTGCACGACCAAAAACAGAAACGAGCAGGAGGATAGACACCCCAATCAGACGGTCTAAGCTATACCACGCCGTTCTCCACGACCGCTTTCAGAACAAATATGGACGCAGACCTACGCGCATCCAGCGCGCACGCATTACTTCTGCCGCAGGTCGATGGTGCCGTCGACGCCCATCGCCCGGAACCTCGCCGTTGCCGCCGCGATGTCTTTCGGACTGTCGACCGACGGGTCGTTCCAGACCGCCACCTTGCCGTAGGGTTTGAGCTGTGCGACCAGCTCCGGTGTGACATAATCGGAACGCATCGGGAACATGACCGGCTGCCCGGCTTCTTTCGCGTAACGCGCCAACTGAGCGATTTGTCGCTCGGTGTAGCGTTTGCCGTCCATGGGTTTGCCCGGGCTCAGGTTGATGATGCACTTGGGGAACGCGGCGCGGATCTGCGCGATGCGCTTGTCGTTCGGCGGTTGCAGCAACGCCGACTCGATGGCGGCGCCGGGCGACGCAACCGGCGGGTTGCCGACACCGATGTTCATGTTCAGGCGATAATCGGGAATTTCGTTCTTCTTCAAGATCGCAATGACGCCGTCGAGCGCACCGTTGTCTTTGAAATCGACCTTGATGCCGCGCCCAGAGGCTTTGACGATCGGCACCCAGTCTTCGAACAGGATGCCATTGGTCTGGTACGAGTCGTGGGCGACAACCGGCCGGCGCTCGCCGCCGATATGCAGAAACTTGCGGCCCGGCCCTTCGAGACGCAGATCGGCCTCGATGTAGTCATAGTTGCCCGTTAGCGCCTCGCGCAACTCGTCGCGCGTCGTCGAGCGGTGCGCATTGCGCGCCGCGCCAATATCGCGATCGGCTGGCCAGGCCAGATCGGGCCGGGCCTTCGCCAGAGTCATGAACTCGGCTTTCTCTTTGTCGGAGAGGTGGCCTTGTTTGATCCAGCCGGGGAGGTTGGCGACGCGCTCGAGGATGCCCCAGGCGTCACCGGCCTTGTCGAACAGATCATCGACAAAGCCGCCGACCGACTTCTTCGCCTTGCCGAACCAACCGCCAACGGAATGCAGCAACCCGGCCACACCACTGCTGGCCTCTTTGCCGGCGGCACCGGTCACGGCCGGCGAACCCGGCGCGATCGTGCCGCCGTCGAATGGCGTTGCGGCTGGCGCCGGCAGCGCGAGAACGACGACGAGCAGGCCCGCCACCGCGAACCGACGCACCATTGTGCAATATGACATATTTACGTTCATCGTCACCCACCTCGTTGAGCAATCTCGGGTTTGCCGGCAACCGCACCGCCGCGGAGCTCATGTGTTCTCATGGTTCCGCTCTGATTATACCCGACGAACTCCGATTGGTTTTCAGCGACCGGGGGTGTGCTCCAGAAACGCGACATGGAGCGCATCCTGGCCAATACGCAGGTGGCGCAGGCCGGGGCGGTCGCCACACGCGACATCGATCGCTTGCCGCCAGGCCGTTGCGGTCTCTCGCAGCATCGCCGGGGTGGCCGCGGGATCGTCGGGGCGAAACCGGTAGGCAAGATCGAACCGCGGATCGACGACCAGCGCGCCGTCGGCAACGACCGAGCAAGGCCCGGCACCGGCAGCGTGCCTTCGCTCCATGACCGCGTGATACCACGGGGTCGACAACTCGGCCAGTGCAGGAAATACATCGTAGGTCAGCCCAAACGCATGGGCGCCAGCCAGTCCCTCCTGTAACAACGCCGCGGTGACGTCGCGGTCTTGTTGGTTCTCGCCGGGGAATCCGGTCATGAGAAACAGATGCAGCGCCAGGCCAGCGTGCGCAGCCGCCTGCATGAAGCCGAGAATCGTGGCCGCTGTCGTGCCTTTGGCGGTGGCCTGCAAGACACGCGCCGAGCCGGTCTCGACGCCGACGAACAGCTTGCGGCACCCGGCTGCTGCGATGGTTGCCATCGTCTTCTGGTCATGGGTTTCATCGGGCCGGGCATACGCGTACCACGCCAGCGGCCTGCCGCACGATGCGGCGGCGGCGGTGACCACGCCAGCCACCTCGACCAGATGCGGCCCGGACATCGCCTCGTCGACGAAAGCAATACGTTGTGCACCTGCCTCCGCCGCTGCGCGCACTTCGCGAGCCACTGCCGCCAACGGCTTGGCACGATACCCTTTCGGCGCGGGGTGATCGCCCGCCGGCGCGCGCCGGACGTCCGGCGCAGGGTGGTCGGGGCGGTTGCAGTAGATACATTGTGCCCACGGGCAACCGCGCGCGGTTTCAATGGGGACCGTCCGCAACGTGGCCAGCGCATCGGCCGGCGCCATCCCACGAAAATCCGGGCTTTCGTGGTCGGCGAAGCGATGCGGCTGCAAGACCGCGGGAGCACGCACCCGCTCACCGTCGCACCACACCAGGTTCGGCACGACGGCCGGATCATCGCCGTTGAGCAACGACGAGAACAGCGGCTCGCCGTCGCCCACTCCGACGCCGTCGATCACCTCGAACAGCCACGGGACACGGTCCAGCACGGCTCGACGCGCCCGCAAGGCCTGGCCGCCCAACACGATGCACGCGTCGGGAAGTTTGCGGCGGAAGGTGGCCGCAAGGGCCAGGGCGGCGAAGAGCTGCGCATCAGCCAGGACGGTGATGCCGATAAGATCGGGCGCCGCCGCAGCGACCTCGCTCACCACCCCGCGCAGATGACGCAGGAACGGAACGCGATGCGGTTGGGTCAGGGCCAGGCGCCAATCGGCACTGCGGTCGGGCGACAAATCGCCGGCCAGGTCGCTGAAACCGAGCCGCCACTTAGGTGCTGCCAACACGGCAGTCATGCGATCTTCGGCCAATTCGGCCAGGCGCGTGTAGGCGCACGGATCCGCCGGCGCTTGCGGCTCGCCCAGGCGTTTGGCCAGGGCAGCGCCCGCTGGATCCCCGTGACACACCTCGGCATACAGAGCCTGGTTGGCATCGAATGTATGCACATCGACGCCCGACCGGCGCAGATGCCCGGCCAAGACCGGCACTGCGAGCGACGGCACGCGCGGGTCCCATTGCGGCGGCACGACCAGCGCCACCCGCCGCAGCGCCGTCCGCAACCGGCGACTCACCGCAAGACGCTGAGCAGGTCGCTGGCGTCGTCGGTCCAGAGCAGGCGCCGCAACCCTTTGGCCTCGAGGTCGACCGCCTGGAAGATCGCGGCCGGCGGTGGCACCACCGCGTGCCTGAACGACACCGGCAACAGGATCGCATACAACGACCGCAGGCAGTTCTTCTCGGTTGCCAACGAATCGGTGAGAACGAGGCGCCAGCCGTTGTCGGCGGCGAGGCCGGCCATCAACGGCCCGAGGTCGAGATGGTTGTTGCTGATGTGCACGAGCAGGATACCGTCGGCGCGCAGGTGCCGCCGATAGACCTTGAACGCCTCGCGGGTGAGCAGGTGGGTCGGAATCGCGTCGCTGCTGAACGCATCGAGCACCAGCAGATCGAACGGCGCCGATGCAGACCGCTGCTCGAGAGCGCGGCGGCCGTCGCCCACGACGATCTCGACCTGGGCCGCCGACGAGCTAATAAATACGAAGTATTTCATCGCCGCTTCGACCACCGCCGGGTTGAGTTCGAAGAACGTGAAGCGGTCGCCGGACCGCCCATAGGCCGCGATCGTGCCCACGCCCATGCCGACCGCCCCGACCGTGAGCGGACCACGCGGCGCGAGCAGGCGAAACACCGCATCGACAGCCGAGTTCGGCCCGTAGTACGCCGTCGGCAGTATGGCCTGGGCCGGAGCGAGCGCGCGATTGCCGTGCTCGACACGACCGTGGGTGAGCACGACGCGGTCGGCATCCGCGCTCACCCGCACCACGCCGTAGAAGTTGCGTTGCCGGAACCACAACTCGCCGCCGGGCATGAACGGCGGCACCAGGCTGAACATCACGATCATCGTGGCCAGTGCCACCGGCAACAGCGGCGCCCGGGCCCCGGGGCGCGGGTGCCAGACCGATTCCGGATCACGCAAGAGCACCCGGGCAGCAACGATCGCGACCACCGCTTCGGCGAGCGGCAGTTCCCAGTAATCGCTGAACACCGCTGGGGCAACGAAGTTGACCAACACACCGCCCAGCGCACCGCCGACCGACAGCATCAGATAGAAGCCGGTCAAACCGATGGGCGGCGGACGCCGGCGCCCGACCTCGCCATGCAGGAACCAGGTCATCACGAAGAACGTCGCCAGGTTGAGATTGACCGAGACCAGCGCCGACGCCCGTTCGCCGCCCAACCACGGGAGCACCTGCAGCGCCCCGAGACCGAGAACCGCCAGGGCCGTGGGGCGGGTGCGATACCAGGGCGGATCGGCAAACACGAGCACGAAGGTCAGCAGATAGAGCGCCAGCGGCAGCACCCACAAAAACGGCACCGGCGCCAGATCGCGACAGATGTGATTGGTGAAGGCGAGCAAGAGCACCGACCCACCGGCCGACCCGACCAGCCACAGCACCCAGGTGCGCCAGGTGATGCCGAAGGCGGCCAACGACAGGTCGGCACGAGTGCCGGCCAGAACCGCCGTCGCGGTGGCCAGTTCGGCTGCCAACGGGCTGTCGCCAGCGGGCCTGGCGCTGGCCTCATCGGCACACGCGGCCTTCGCCGACGACACAGCACCGACCGGAGCCGTTGTAGCTGCCTGCCAACTGACGGCGATGCAACACAATAGCAACACACCGGCAGTATTGATGCCCGTCGCCCACATCTGCAGGAGCGCCGAGAGCCCAAGCGCCGGCTCGAGCAGCAACGGATACGACAGCAAGGCGACGAGCGAGGCCACATTCGACAGGGCATACAGCCGATACGGGTTGCGCCCGCCACCCAGGGTCGACCAGGCCTGCAGCAACGGGCTGACGCTCGACAATACAAGGTATGGCATACCAATCGTTGCCAGCAAACGGCCGAGGATGACCATGACCGGCGTGTCGATCGGCCCGCCGGCACCTGTTGCCGGCCCGCCCGCTCCACCCGCCAACTCGGACCCCGCGGTCACCAGAGCACTGCCGTTCTGCAGGGCTATGGCCAGAGAAACGGCGACCGCCTGCACCACGAACTGGCCCCGCACCGGCAAGCGCTGCAACAGGTGACTCCAGGCGTAACCGGCCAGCAGCACGAGTTGAAAGAACAACAGGCAGGCCGACCACACGGCGGCCGAACCGCCGAACGGTGGCAACAACGCCTTGCCCGCCAACGGTTCGACCACGAAGAGCAGGAACGAGCACACGACGATGGTCGCGGCAAACAGCAACTCGCGCAGGTTGACAGGAATCATGAACCCGGCAGGCCATGCGCCGCGAACAGGTCCAGAGCTTCCTGGTTCCCGCTTTTGCACGCGACATCTTGGTAATCGACGCCGAAGCCTTCGGCCCCGATGACCTCTCTGAGACAGTGGTAACCGCTGACTGTACCGAGAGCAAATCCGGCATTGATCCGATTGACCAGTTCGATCCGCCGACGACTCGGAATGCTCAAACGCTGCCACCTTTCATCCGCTTTTCCCTACTGGGACAACCGCCGCCCACTGGTTGATATCGTGCGATGCTACCATGGGGTTCTGGCTCGCGCCATGATCGCCCTCACGCGCCAGCGCGAACCTGATCCAGATGCAACGCGGTGATCGTGATGTCGTCGGCCTGCGGGCCGGGATGCGCGGTCTGCCGGTGCCAGTCGCGCAACCGGGTCACGGTGTCTTCGGGGTTGGCACCGAGCAGTCCGGGGAGGGCTTCGGCGAGACGCGCGTAACCGATCTGCTCGCCCGACGGCAGCAACGACTCGGGCAGTCCATCGCTGTAGCACACCAGGCGGTCACCGGGCCGCAAAGGGCAGGTGGCGGAACGATACCGGGCCTCCGACCGCGCGGCCAGCGGCAACCCCGGCTGATCGAGGAAGGTGGCGCGCCCCTCGCGAACCAGCAACGGCGAGGTCTGGCCGGCACTGCAATATGTCATACATTGTGTTGCCAGATCGAGGTTGGCCACCCACAGGGTCATCATGCCGCGACGTCCGAGGGTGCCGTGCAGGACCCGGTTGAGGACGGCAACCACCGCCCCGGGTTCAGGTGACGTGCCCGGGTGGTCGACCAGCGCTTTCGCCATCCCCATGACCAGTGCCGCCGCCACGCCGTGCCCGGCGACATCGCCAAACACCAGGGCGACGCTGTTGGCCGGGGTGAGAAAGTAATCGAAGTAGTCGCCGCCCATCTGCGACGCGGCGACGCACGAACCGAACACGGCCCCACCGGGAAACGACAGGGGCCTGGCAGGAAAGAGATTCTCCTGCACGACCCGACCGATCTCGAGATCCTCGAGGCCCTCCATCATGCTGTTGAACGCCGTCGTCAATTCACCCAGTTCATCGTCGGCCAGGCTCTGACCACGCCAGCGAAACTCCCGGCGCTGCAGCGACGCCACGCCGCCGGCGAGAACACCGATCGGCTGCAGGATTCGCCGCGCCAGCACGGCACCGCCGGCGCCGCCGAGCAACAGCAAGGCGACGACGGCCGCGCCCAGCCCGTATTGCAGGTCGGCAACCTCCGTCGAAATGCTGCGGTCGGTCGTGATGGCCAACACATCGAAACCGCCCAGTTCCACACCCGAGATGGCCGTCACCAGTCGGGCGTCGCCGCGACCGGGCCACGATGCCCACAAACGACCGCTCTGCTGCTCGAGCCGGCGCATCGCCAGAACCAACCAACGCGGCCGGGGCCGCTCGGGAAGATCGTTGCGCGCGTCGGTGCGACAGGCCACGACGAGGCGTGCCGACGGCAGTCGCCGTTGCAGTGTCAAGAACTGCGACCGCAGATAACTCGTCTTCATCCCCAGTTCAGACCACTCGAGAATCACCAGGAACCGCGCGCTGCCAGCGGCATCGGTCAACGGATGGGCAAAGACGAAGGCCGTCCGCCCGCCCTGAACAAACACCGAGACACCACGCAGGTTGTGCATCAGCCCCTTGAAAGTGCCCTCCAGTTGTTCGCTGGCGACGCGCGAGAACTCCGATTGCGACTCGGCCGATCGCGAACCCGCCTGGTCGGGAACCAGGTCGGCGTTGAGGGCGCGCAACTCGGTGCGGACCATCGCCGGCCAGGGCAGGATGCTGCGGGGCATCGACGCCATCCGCGGACCCGCCACGGTCGCACACAGGTCGCGCCCCGCGGCATCGAAGACCTGGGCGCGGTCGGGCCGAAACTTCGCCCGCAGCGCCTCGACCTGGGCGAGCGCCTTGGCCACGGTCAGGTCGGCCGTGCTGCTCGCGGGGGCAATGCTGCGCGCCAGGCGCTCCCCCAGATCGGCGAGGTAGCTGCGAAAACCGGTGTCGAATCCACGCAACAGGTCCTCGTGGTCCTGGTGCAAAGCAGTCTCCCGCGTGGCCCGGAGGTCTTTGACGTAGCCGGTGGCCACCAGGAGCGTGACCAGCAGCGGCACACCGGCAGTGCAGGCAAACAGCAATGTCAGACGGAATCGCACCGACAGGGAGAAGCGCGATCGCCCAGACAGGAGTCGATAACCGAGACCGACGACCACGAAGACGGTGAGCCAGAGAATACGGGGCACGGTGTTGGCTGGCGTCACCGCTCGGCCGCCCGCCACGGATGGCGCGGTGGGCGTTTCGTGCAGGGCAAACGACCCCTCGCCAATCGGGGGAATGCGAACACTTCCTAATAATGCTTCGTGGGGTGCCACCGGCTGGACGCTCCAATATCGCCCTGCCGCAGCAACGACCGGAAGTTGATCGCGCAGCAGGCAACACAACACGCCATCGAGCTCTGATGCCGACAGACCGAGGCGCGTGGCCAACGCCTGGCCGACAGGGGTCCGGGCCACGCGTGGCAACTCGATATCGGCCACATCGATCAGTTCGACCTGAACCGGTTCGGCACGGTCGGGGTGAAGGCGGGCGCGGATGCGGTGCTGGGCAACCCGGTCGACCAGACACCGACGTTCCCAGGATGCTTCATTGGCCAACTGGACGACGACCATGCCCTCGGGCGCCGGAGTCGACAGAAAAACATACGTGCCTTCACCGTGGCCATTGGCGACCAACAGACGACCGAACGGCCCCGTTGCCCCGCGCGCGGCGTGCGCAGATGGTTCAGCACGCTCAATGTCGATCTTGCCCAGAAATGCGGTGAACAGCGACCGATGCTGGTGCCACAGGTCGCTGCGGCCGCGACGCAACTCCTGGAAGGCCGCAAACAGGCGGCGAGCCACCGTTCGCGACGGCACGCCATCACACAGCGCCGCCACCGGATTTCCTTCGGCATCGAGGACCGTGAATCGGAAGACACCGGGGTAGCGGCGATGCAGGTCGGCGAGCATCCGCTGGGCCCGCGGCTCCGGCATGGCCCGCAGGACGCGCGGCGCCATCCCCGACAGCAATCGTTCGAGGGCCGGGTGTGCCTCGGCCTCGCTGCGCAGTTGTGCCAACGTCTGCCGCAACTCGCTCCGCGCCTGTTCGCGGGCCGAGACCAGCGCCGCGTGTTGCCAGCGCATCGTGGCCAACCCGAGCAGCAGGAAGGGAATCCCCAGAAAGACGACGCACCGTGCCACCCACGTCAGCCAACACCAGGCGCCATGGGTCGTTTGCCCTGCCCGAAACTGCGTTTCGGGCCGCCGGCTCGGCGCGATGCGCGTCATGCCGTTGCCGCCGGGGCATGCGGGTTTCGGCAATGCAGAGCCACGAGGGTGACGTCGTCATGGGGGGGATCGGTCTGCGTAAGTTCGTGGTGCCAGCGCCGGATCCGCGCCACCATGGCGACGGGATCACCGTCACCGCTTCTGCCGGCAACCAGCTCAGGAAGCGCCGCTTCGACCCCATCGAATCCGACCATCCCCCCCGTGGCTTTCTGCGCTTCGACCAGGCCATCGCTATACAGCACCACGGTGTCGCCGGGCTGCAACTCGACGGTGGTGACCCGGAACTCCCCCCGTTGCCGGGCGCCGAGAGGCAGATGGCGGCTGATCGGCTGCGTCACCCGGCCCGCCCGGACGATGAAGGGATCACAGTGCCCGGCACTGCAATACGCCATATTGCTATTCGCCGGGTCGACCAACAGGACCAGACAGGTCATCATCTTCTGTCGCCCCAGGATCCGGCAAAACACCCCATTGATGATCTTCAGCATGGTCGCCGGTTCGGTGGGCGTCGCGGGGTGGGCAATCAAGGCTTTGGCCATGGCCATCACCAAGGCAGCGCCGACGCCATGGCCCGACACATCACCCACGACCACCGCCAGGCGCCCGTCACCGACCGGAAAGTAGTCGAAGTAGTCGCCGCCCACGGCGCTGGCGCACACGACAGTGCCATACACCGTGCATCCACCAACGGTCAGTGGCACCTGTGGAAACAGCCGCTCCTGCACGATGCGCGCCACCTCGAGATCGGCCATGTTCGCCATCATGTCATTGAACGCGGTGGTCAGGGCCCCCAGTTCGTCGTCGGTCAGAACCGGCAGGGGTTCCCCGATGCGGCGCTGGCGCAACGATGCAATGCCGCGACCGAGGTGGCCGATCGGCACGAGGAACATGGTCTTCAGGGTGAGAACCACGGTCGCCAACAGGAGGATCATGAGCATCGCAAATCCGACGAAATCGCGCTTGATCTGGGAAATCGGGGCATCGATGGCAGCGAGGTCGACCACACCGACGAGGTTGTGTCCGATCAATGACTGGGCCCGTCGGGCGGTCACGAGGTATCCGCGCCCCCGATGCCAACTCCGTTCACGCAAGCTGTCGGTGGCGTATTCGAGTCGCTTGCCGAGCGCCTTCGCGAACGCTCCTTGCGCGAACTGACGCGGCAACCCGGGCCCCGCCTCCGATGAACGCGGCAGAATCGCGGGCCACCATCCCCGGGCCAACGCACAAAGACGCCCGCCCCCTTGCTCCACGTAGGCTCGCGCGACGTCACGGTCATGCCACATGAGCACCGCCAGATGGTCTGGCCGCGCGCCGACGCGACCACACGGATAAAGGTAGATGAACCAATCGCCCACGAGCATCTTGCTGCGGCCGATCCGGTCGACGAACTGATGGAGTTGTTTGACCATCGCCTCGGGGCTCAACATGCTGTCGAGGCCGGTGATGTGCGAAACCAGTTCCTCGGCCTGGACATCGATCGGGGCGAGATCCCCGCGACACTCACGCAGCACGTTCCCCAACATCTTGCCCAGATACATCACCCAGCCGATGGCGATGCCGGTCCCAGGGCGCGTCCAGACGAACTCGCCATGCAGATCGACGAGACCACACAACTGCGTCGGTACCAACGTCGCCAGCTCATCGAGACGCCGTTGCACGATCGGCACCAATGCCGCGCCAGTGGCCACCGGCACGGTCAAGGCACGCCGGGCCACGCTGCCCAACTGACCCACGAAGGTTGGATAATTGCGATCGACGGTGGCGAGGCGTTGATCCATGGCGGCGAACAGTCCGTCCTCGAGCGTCTGCGCCCGCTCGTGCAGATGACGTTGGGCGATCAACGCGAGCACCAGCACCGGCGCCACCGCCGCCGCCAACAACAGGCCGAGCGACTGCGCGCGCAGCGACCACCGCGGCCGCCAGCGGCCGGTCATCACCAGGCCCAACACCAGCGTCAACAACGCCGACACCCCGCAAGAGAGCACCATCAGCCGGGCCTGGCGGTCCGCCTGTCGACTGGTGAGCGGGCAGGGGACGGTCGCGACCGTCCGGACGGTCGCCGTCACCCGCCGGATCACCCAGAGCCGATCATCGCGCAAAACGGGGCGCGGACTGGTTTCCAACGCCATCAGCATCAAGGCCAGCGCCGGCCCTTGCAGCGGCATCCCCTCGACCTGTTCGGGAACGCCGTCGCGAACGTCATACGAACCGACACGCACCGCGGTCGGGCGCCGATTGAACGACCGGGCCGACTCGCGATACGGCAGGCACTGCCAGCTCGGATCGCGATTGACGTAGGCAACGACCATGCCTTGATCGGTGATATCGGAGACAAAAATGAGCAAGCACCGTTGCCGGTGATAACAGATGCGCTTCAGATTGACCGATCTGAAGCTGCCGGGCCGCCGGTGGGGGCCGGCGATCGACCGGAAGTCACCGGTGCCACCGTGCTTGTCGCGCGTGACACGAACAGCCCGCACCTCGGCCAGGAACTGCGGCCACAGGGGTGACTGCGCCATCGGGGAGTCACTGCACTCGACCATGACGCGGCCGCTCGCGTCGAGCACCACAAACTCCAACAATCCCGGGAAACGCCGACGCAGGCTGGCCAGGGTTCGCCGCAGCCGCCGGCCGCCATCGCGAGCATGCAAGGCCCGCGCCGTGTGATCCTGCAGCAGACGCCCCAGAAACGCTTCGGGGTTCGGCCACGTCGAGATCGCAGTCAGCGCCTGATCGAGCTGTTGCCTGTGCTGATCGAGGGTGATCCGATCCGACCCGCTCAACAGTCCGTGCACCGACTGCCCCACGAGCCAGGGCGGCACCACACACAACGCGAGCCAAAGAGCCAGCACACCCAGGATCCGTTGCAAGGATCGCTCTACCTTTCCCGGCCGTCCATGCATCGCCGTGTTGCCGCGAACCGGCCACCCACGAGTCCGCCCCACCACTTCGACCAATGTAGCAGACACCAACAACAATTGTCTGCCAACAAAGAGGAGTCGCGAAATCGCAGCAACCTGTTCCGTGTGACTTTCTGGTAGAGTGACGTCACTTGGATGCGAAGGGGAACAACACCATGACGATGATCGATTTGTTGAAGGTCTTTGCCGGCCGATCGAACCGGCAGTTTGCCGAGGAGGTCAGCGAGCACCTGGGGCTGCGCCTGGGCAAGCTGAGCATCTCGACGTTCTCGAACGACAACATCTCGGTGCAGATTCAAGAGAACGTCCGCGAACGCGACATCTTCGTCATCCAGTCGTTCTCGGAGCCAGTGAACGACCACATCATGGAACTGTTCATCCTCATCGATGCCCTGCGCAGCGCGTCGGCCAAGCGCATTACCGCGGTCATCCCCTACTTCTCGTATGCGCGGTCCGACAAGAAAGACGCGCCGCGAATCTCGATCACCGGCCGGCTGATTGCCGATCTTCTCGCGACCGCGGGGGCCGATCGGGTGCTCACCATGGATCTGCATTCCGACCAGGTGCACGGGTTCTTTTCGGTTCCGGTCGATCACCTGTCGGCGATTCCGACGCTGGCCGACCACGCGCGCAAGACCGTCGAGTTGGGCAACGCCGTGGCCGTCGCCACCGATGCGGGCGCGGGCAAACGCACCGGCAAATTCGCCGAGCGGTTGGGCATCCCGATGGCCATCATCGACAAGCGCCGCATCAACGACGAGCAGGTCAAACACGGCCTGGTCATCGGCGAGGTCAACGGCAAGGACGCGATCATTTTCGACGACGAGATCGCCGCGGCGAGCACGATCGTCTCGACGGTCGAGACCCTGCGCAAGGCCGGTGCCCGCAAGATCTACGCCGGCGCGACCCACCCGGTGCTGTGCGGCCCGGCGATCGAGCGGCTTCGTGCGCTCGCTCTCGACGGGATCATGGTCGCCAATACCGTCGAGGTCCCCGAGGCCAAACTTCTGCCCAACCTACAAGTGTTGTCTGTTGCCAAACTGTTCGCCAAGGCAATCGCCCGCATCCACACCGGCGAGAGCGTCGGCGCCCTGTTTTCCTGACCTCGCGGCCCCGTCGCCGCTCACCGAAATCCGGATCATGTCCCCGGTTTACCGATGTCCCCGGTTTACGCGCGTTGTATTGCTTCGGCGGGGACGCGGTGTCGTGCTACCGGCTGGTTTTCGCCGGCTTCAGTCGATAGAAACGCCTGGCCAAAGAGGGACCCTTCGCCTGGTCGAGCCGCGACCCCATCTTCTTGTCGAGGTTTTCCAGGCGCGTGTCGGGAAGTGGATGGGTCTTGAACAGCAGGGTTACCCGGTCGTCGGCCGGCGCGAAATGGCCGATCTGCTGCAGGACCGTCGGCAGGCTGAAGGCATCGTAGCCGGCGCGGGCTGTCAATACAACCGCAAGCTGATCGGCATCGAACTCGGCGGTGCGGTCGAGTGAACGGGCGGCAATCTCGGCCCCCCGCCCGATCCACTTCTGGATCTTCGCATTGTCGCCGATCTTCTTGGCCAGCAGGCCCTGGCCGAAATCCAGCAGGGTGCTCTTCTGCAAAATCTT
>CAZADH010000077.1:0-4089 GCA_964483805.1 uncultured bacterium | reverse complement strand
GATGGTGCCGGCGCAGCACATGACCGATCTCGTGGGCCAACACTCCGGCCAACTCCCCTTCGTCGCGCAACAAGGCGTACAGACCGCGCGTGAGAAAGATGTAGCCGCCCGGCGCGGCAAACGCGTTGACCGACGGGGTTTCGAGCACACCGAAGTGCCAGGGTAGGTCGGCCCGCTCACTCTGATCTGCCACCCAGCGCCCGACCTTATTTACATAGTGTTGCAACTCAGGGTCATCGACCAGAGGGGCAGCGCCGAGAATGTTCCCCGCAATCTGGCGCCCGATGGCGATTTCCTCGTCGCGCGACACCGGGCGCAGATCCTTTTCGAGCTTCTGCAATGGTGCGGGAAGACGCTTGCGCAGGCTCTCCAGAAGCTGGTCTCGGGTCTCGGGCCGCAGCTTGACGGGAAGAGACGCGCCGGCCGCCGTGATCCGGCGAATCTCGTCGGCGAGGATCTTTTCGAGATCGGCTCCCGAGGCGCAACTTGCGCCGAGACTGAGACAGGCGATCACGGCGGTGGCAAACAGGGCGGCGCTCCATCGTTTCATCATGGTTTTTCCCCCCCGAGGTATGGAATGTCGCGTGGCTTCAGCGCTCCGCTGACGGCGAACGCACGGGCTTCGGCTGCGGTCACGCCGAAGGACTCGAGACGAGTCACCTGCGCCGCGTCGAACCGGGCTGCGGTCAGATCTTCTTCGCTGATGCCGCGAATCCCGGTGGTGGCGACCACCTTGCCGGTTCCCGCCCGACCGGAGGCCAACGCCAGCACGCCCTCGGCCGTGTATTCGGCCTTGCCGGGCTTGCCCCGACGGATCGTCAGCAGGCGGACCCAGCCGTTCCCCTTGGTGCTGCCGATCTTCAGCCAGCCGCCGTCCTTGGCGAAGATCTCGACCAGATCGTCCTTGGCCAGCGTGCCGATCTCTTTGGCGTCGACAAACGGCTCGTCGCGAATGGCATCACTCTTCAGCGCACTGCCGAGGTTGTCGTTATTGGAAGCAGGTTCCTGGGCATCGGCCCGCATGCAGGCAAAGGACCCGGCGACGAACAGGGCGGCGCAGAGCCACGGCCAAACACAGCGTTTCATGGATTCTCCTTTCCCGCACGGGATTGCTCCCATGCTATCACCGTTTCGGCCACGAGGCGGCGCCAGCTTCCTTCCGCCTCCTCTCCGCAGGTGATGACCCCGTGCCCCAGATACCAGGCCGCCGCATCGTCACGCGTCACGAACACCTGGCGAAGAAGAGCCGGGAAAGCGGCGATGACGGCCTGCGCATCAGCGTCGAAACGGGATCTGGCGCCGGCATCGTCCATCGGCGCCATCCAACAGACGGCAAAGGTCTTCTCGAAGAGGTCCCAGATCCCGCGCTGGTTCTCTTTGATCAGCTCGATGCTCTTGTCTTCGTGCCCGGACCGCAGCAGCCCGACCCGGAGCACCTCCCAACTGTAATCGCTCATCTCTTCGGTATCGATCCGGATCAGCAAGACCGCCGCCTGCCTGGCCCCTTCGAGCCGGAGAGCACGCCGAACCATGCTTGGATCGAGGGCCTTCCCGGTCAGTGCTGCATAGGTCCGGGCCACCCCGAAGTAGCCCAGTGCCAGCGAAATCGGGCAGGTGAGATTGATGTAGACGGTTCCCACGTTGACGCTGGCATACGAACAGCCGACCAGGAACGCCTGCGAGAGCCCGAACCACCAGTCGAGAATGAGTGGATTGGTCGCCCGATAGAGTCGCCAGGCCGTTAACCAGATGATCACCAGAGCCAGGAGAAAATACGGGACATCGGCCTTGGGAAAGCGCAGAAAATCGTCATGCTTGATGTTGTCGATGGCTGTGGCCAGAATCTCGACGCCCGGATGCACCTGGCTCATCGGTGTCGGTTTGAAATCGAACAGGCTGGGCGCCGTCGATCCAATAATGAGAATCTTTCCTGCGAACTCGGCCGCCGGCCGTCGCCTCTCCTTGCGCAAGAGATCCTGGAAAACGTCCGAGAATCGGATGTATTGATAGGTTCGCGGCGGCCCGCGCCAGTTCAAGAGAACCCGCGGACTGTCGGGGACCGGCCAGTTGAACTCCCAACCAACGCGGGTCGGCAGCGAGGGCAGGATCCAGCTTTGCTCGTTTCTGAAGATCGAGTATTCGCGCACGACGCCGTCCGGGTCGGTATCGATGTTGTGCAACCCCAGTCGTTTGCTGTGCAGCGCAGCGGGAAGATGCGGCAGGACCACGGCAACCGTGGGATCGCCACCGTGCGCACCCTGGGAAGCCGCCTGGTCGAGCGACGATGGCCCGGATGCACTGCGCGAACCCCGCGTGTCGCGCCGGGCCCCCGGAATCATCGACGCTTTGACCTGACTGAGGCTGTCATTCGACGGATCGAGGCGCAGCAAGGGGAAGAACGTTGCACTCGCGGCCGCGATGGCCGTGTTGAAGGCAGCATCACTGCCGGGGTTGAACAGATCGGGGTCGCTGAACAGGATGTCGAACACGACGGCCTTCGGTTTCTGTTTCCCGATCAGGTCGAGAAACTCCCCAAACACCTGGCGCGGCCACGGCCAGCGCCCGTATTCCCGGGCCATCGCCGCGAGGCTCGCCTCGTCGATGTCGAGAATCACGATGTCGGGATCTGCCTTCGGCGGAAAGAGCCGATACTGGAGAATCGTGTCGTAGGCCGCCAGACGCATCGTGTCGGTGACGGGATACACCAGCAGATCGCCGATCGCGAACACGGTAAACACCACCGCCGCGGCGAGGTGAAACCAGCGTTTGCAGCGCTCGCCCAGCCACATGCCCAGGTCGAACCAGCCGCCGTTCCACCGGTTGCAGATGCGTGTCAGAAACTCCACGACGGAACCTCCCTCGTGCCCACCGATGCCCACGGCCAGGCTCGAGACCTCGCGATCTCGACCCCGTAGCAGCACCCTTGTTCCATCAGGTTACTCCACCCGCGGGTGCTCCGTCCATGTCTGCCCCACGGCACACGCGTATTTCGGGGACATGATCCGTATTTTTCGAGACCCTCGGTTTACCGTGACATGCACGAACTTTCTTGCGACTTTCTTGGTGACATGATCCGGTTTTCTTCATCGCCGTGTTGCTTGTTGGTCTCCGAGACATGATCCGAACGTAATCCAAACCGGGCAAGCACGGGGATCAGCGGTATTCGGGGCCCAGCGGCCACTCGGGCGGCAGGTAGCCACCGGCACCGCGCATCCGCGGCAGGCGGCGGCGCCGATCGCGGGTCGGATCGCGGTATTTACCGAGTATTTCTCCGGCGGTGCGCCAGGCCACCGCCTCGGCGAGCGGCCGGGGCAGCGTGGCCAGAAAAGCACGAAAGCGGGCCAGCACGCCCGCGCCGTCGCGGGCAATGAGGGCGGCGTCGCCGAGGTCGAAGCCGAGCACGAACCGGCGGGGAAACCGCACGAGCAGGCGCCGCAGCACGAAACCGGTGGGCAGAACCACCGTCGACGACGCCGGGTCGTTTGCACTGCCCGAAACTGCGTTTCGGGCCGCCCTCCATGGCGGCAAACGCCCACTGCGCCCATCGTGGGAGGGCGGCACCGCCGCGACCGCGGCGTCACTCAGGCCGGTGGCCGTCAGTTCGCGGTCCAGCCCGGTCAGGTCGAGGAAGAGGTTGTCGTGGTGTTGTAAAAGAATCTCGAGCATGCGTGGGTATTCAGGCAGCGTCGGGGCCGGACCGAGGCCGCAGTGGGCCAGAATGAAGGTGGTCGAGGCATTGCCGGCGAGCACCCGGCGCAGGCGGGCAAACTCATCGCGACCGCCGCGTTCCCGTTCGTCGTCGGAACCGATCGTCCAGTGCATGAGGATCGGCACTGCGAACTCCTCGGCACTGCGACAGATGTCGGCAAACGCCGGCGTATCGATGCGATCGTGGCGGCCATGCCCATTGACGAACAGCTCCCCGATGCCGCGAAAGACGCCGGCCTCGAGGCGCTGGCCGACGTAATCGATGGCGTGGTCGTTCTCGAGATCGAAGGCGCGCAAGAACGGCAGGAACCGGCCCCGATACCGCCGTGCCACCGCGCGGGCCTGGGCGTCGGCGTCGCGACCGGTCAGTGCCGAGAGGGC
>CAZADH010000076.1:10404-22780 GCA_964483805.1 uncultured bacterium | reverse complement strand
CGTCGCGCCGGTGACCGAGAGGGCCCGCGTGCCTCGGGGGACGATGAAGGTCGGGGCCGCTTTGGTGCCGTCCTCACCTGTGGTTGCCCCGTCCAGGTCACGGTTCGCGACCTGTATACCGGCGGTCAGGCCGACGAAGGCCTGGAACCAGGCCGCGGGATCGGTGGGCACAGGTCGACGGTGCATCGTTTGTATTGCTCCCGGCGTTGCCCCGCGGGTTCGCGAGCGGGTCGTTTGCATTGCGCGAAACTGTCGTTTCGCGCTGCCCTCCGTGGCAGCAAACGCCCACTTCGCGCCTCCGTGCGCTCGGCTCTAGATCTCGTCGTCCTGCGAAACGCGGATGACGTCTTCGAGCGTGGTCAGACCACGCAGAACCTTGCCCAGACCGTCTTGCCGCAGCGTGCGCATACCGTTCTTGATCGCCTCGTTCTTGATCGTGCTCGTGGGCGACTTGAGCACAATCAGTTCTTTGATGCGTTCGTTGAGTTGCAGCAGTTCGGTGATACAGGAACGGCCCTTGTAACCGGTCTTGTTGCAAAACTCGCACCCCTCGCCGCGGAACACCTTGGTCTTGCCGGCTTGATACAGCAGTTTCGACCGCTTGATCACGGCCGCTGTCGGTACGTACTCTTGTTTGCACTTGTCGCAAATGAGGCGGACGAGACGCTGGGCGAGAACCCCGATGACCGAGCTGGCAACGAGGAAAGGCTCGACGCCCATGTCGATCAGGCGGGTGACGGCGCCGGCGGAATCGTTGGTGTGCAGGGTCGAGAACACGAGGTGGCCCGTGAGTGCCGCGCGAATTGAGATCTCGGCGGTGTCTTTGTCGCGGATCTCACCGACCATGATGATGTCGGGGTCTTGCCGCAAGATCGAACGCAGGCCATCGGCGAAGTTGAACCCGGCCTTGGGGTTGATCTGGCCCTGGTTGATGTTGGCGATCTGGTATTCGACCGGGTCTTCGATGGTGACGATGTTGAGGGCAGTGTCGTTGATCTTGAGCAGTGAGGCGTAGAGGGTCGAGGTCTTGCCCGACCCCGTCGGACCCGTGACCAGGATGATGCCGTTCGGTTTGTCGAGAAGCGCGTGGTACTTATGTAATACATCCTCGGCGAAGCCCAGTTCCTCGAGACCGAAGATCACCGAGCTCTTGTCGAGGATACGCATGACCACCTTCTCGCCGCGCAGCGTCGGGTAGGTCGAAACGCGCAGGTCGAGCTCCTTGCCGTCGAGCGTGGTGCGGATGCGGCCGTCTTGCGGAATGCGCTTCTCGGCGATGTCGAGTTCGGCCATGACCTTGCAACGCGAGATGGTTGCCGCCTCGAGCGTCTTGGGCAACTGCATGACTTCCTGCAACATGCCGTCAATACGAAAGCGTGCGCGCAGGAAGCGCTCATCGGGCTCGATGTGAATATCGGAAGCCTTCTCTTTGATCGCGCGTTGGATGATCAGGTTGACCATCTGGATGATCGAGGTCTTGTCGGTCGCCGAGATCGAGCTGATGTCGAGGATTTCCTGACCGCCGACACGACTTGCCGTGGTCGGCGCCTGCGCCTGCCCCTGAATTCTCTTGGCCAGGTCGGCCAGTGTTGCCGTCGGTTTGTCGCCGGGGATACCGGTGCCGCCGGCGGTGGGAACCGGTGCCGCCTCAGCGCGGTAGAACTCGTCGATGGCGGCCTGGATCTCGGTGCGCGTCGAGATCAACGGTTTGATCTTGCAGGCCGTGCTGTACTCGAGGTTCTCGATGACAAAGCTGTCGAGCGGGTCGAGCATCGCCACGGTGAGGACCTTCTTGACCTCGACCAGGGCGAAACAGTGGTATTTGCGGGCGATATCCTCGGGGATCTTGCGCACGACCTTGGGGTCGATCACATAGTTGCGCAGGTTCGCATACGAGAAACCGAGTTTGGTCTCGAGGAAAGTGAGCAACTGCTGCTCGGTGAGAAACTTGAGGCGAATCAGCGTGAAGCCCAGCGTGTCACTGCTGGTGCGTTGCTCGATCAATGCCTGGCGCAACTGCTCTTCGGAAATCAGTTTCTCTTGAACAAGGGTTTCACCCAATAGGCGTTTTTCGATGCGAGCCATGCCGAAATCCTACCCTTCCCATGAGCTGCCTGGCGTCCCGCGATGCGGGTCCCGCTGGCGGCGAATCACTTCTCTTTGATGCCGAGATTGGCCTCGAACTGGCGCTGCGCTTCCATGACGAAGTTGAGGATGACCTTCTCGTGTTCGCCGGTCACGTTGTTGAAGGCGATGACGCCTTCCCAGCCCGCCTTGCCGTCGCCCTGCATACTGCGCAAACGCACGAGGCGCCCTTGGATGCCCTGGACGAAATTGTTACCGAGTTGGAACGCGAGCAGCATGTATTTGCCCTGCTCGACGTCTTCGTTGGTTTCGAACACCGCACCACCGGCCGACAGATTGGTGATAACGCCGCGCATTTCGTACTCGCCGGACGTGACCGACGAGTCGATCAACTCACCCGACAGCAATACACGGAATTTACACGGCACGCGGGTCTCGGTGCGCACGAACGCGCGTTTGTGCGTGCCCTCGACCTTGAAGTGGAACGGCACGAGCGCATTCTGGAAGACGTCGGAGAGCGTGCGCAGTTCCTTGGCCGAACTGCTCGTCTGGTCGACGATGACCGTCTTCTCGACGGCCGTGCTGGCGACATTCTGGATCTGCATCGAGATCTGGTCGGTGATCTGCGAGATTGTATTTACTTTTTGGTACATGATGTCGCTGGTCTGCGACTGGCGCTCGGCCGAGTCGCTGATCTCTTTGATGATGTCGTTGAGCTTGAGTGCGGTGCCGGTCATTTTGCCCAGCGAGGTGTCGACCTGGTTGATGACGTCCATGCCTTCGTACACGCGATTCGTGTTTGATTTCATCATCTCGGCGGCGTGCTCGGTGCTTTGCAGCACCACGTTGATGAGGGTGCTGATCTTCTTGCTCGATTCGGCCGAGTTGCGGGCCAGTTTGCGCACTTCGTCGGCGACGACGGCGAAACCGCGGCCCTGTTCGCCGGCGCGGGCGGCCTCGATGGCGGCGTTGAGCGCCAGCAGGTTCGTCTTCTCGGCAATGTTGGCGATCTCGGTGACGATGGTGCTGATCTCTTTACCGCGGTCGTTGAGGTCGTTGATGATCGTTGCCGAACTTTCGGTCAGTTCTTTGATCTTGACCATCTTGTCGACCGACTGTTTCACCGACGACTGCGTGCCTTCGGCGATCTGAGCCACGCCCTGGCTGTCTTCGCGGGCGATGATCAGCTTCGAGCTGATGTCTTTCGACAGCGAGAAACTGCTCTCGAGCGAGCTGATCGTTTCGCGCAGATTGGCCGCGTTTTCGACGGCGCCCTTCTTGATCGAATCGACCTTCTCGACAATCTCTTTGATGACGCCCGAACCGACTTCAGACGTCTTTTCGAGTTCGACCGAGGCCTCTTCGAGGCGAAGGCTGATGATCAGAACGCGCTTGAGAACCGACACGAGGCACTCGAACATCTTGTCGAAGAGGTCCATGTCCCCGCCCATCCCGCCGCGATCGACGTGGAACTCTTTGCGCGCGAGACCGACTTTGTCTTCGAGTTCCTGCAGCACGAGTTGAATCTGGCTCTGCAAGATCTTCTGCGCAAACCAGATCAGCAGGATGCCGCTCATGAAGCCGATTCCAAGCATGATCAATGGCAGGGTTTTGCTCTCGGAAAGTGCATTTCTGAGTTCAGGGATGTCGGTCTTGATGCCCAGGTCGGGCGGCGTCAGCTCTTTGTCGAGCTTCGACTTGTCTTGTTTGAGATCGTTGAGGTAGTCGAGCACCGCCTGGTCGGCGTTCGCCTTGGCTTTGGTCAGCGCGTCTTTAACCACTTTCGCCGCCGTGGGTTTGCCCTTTTCGCCGTACATGATCAAGCCCGCCCCCACCAACCCGCCGATGATCCCGATGACCATCGCGATGATGAAGACGTTCTTGAAATCGCCTTTCTTTATGAGGGTTGCTGCGATGGCGGTTCCTCTTTGTCGGTGCCGGTGGTGTCACGCGCCGCGCGCGGGTCGTTCTTGGTCGGGTTCACGTCGCGGCGGATGCGGTCGAGAACGCCGTTAACGAACTCGGAACTTTTCGCGGTCGAGTATTTCTTGGCCAGATCGACAGCCTCGTTGATGCTCACGTTGGCAGGTATGTCGGGAAAATGGAGCAGTTCGCAGGCCGCCAACCGCAGGATGCTGCGATCGAGCGCGGCCATGCGGTCGACCGTCCAGTTGTCGGCGAATCGCCCGAGCAGTTTGTCGATCTCTTCGCGGTGCTCGATGGTCACGCGAACGAGGTCAGCGGCGAACTCGACCATCTTGCGCGCACCGTCGACCTTGTCGTCGCATTGTTTGGCGAGTTGATGGACGGATTCGTCTTGGTCGGTGGGCAGGCCCACGCCGATGCCTGCTTCCCGCAACACCGGCACCACGCTCGATGCCGTGCCGGGCCAGGCGGCGAGAACCGCTTCGGTGCAGGTGTGAGAGAACGATGCGCACGCATCGGGATCGTTGTTGTACCGTCGCGCAAAATCGCGGGTCGTGCTTTCGAGCACCGACCGTAGCACTTCTTCGGCAACGACCTGCCGCAATGCGTCGTCGGCTTCGTTGCCCACCAGGTCGACTTGATACAAGACCTTGATGGCGACTTCCCGTGATCTTCGCCGCCGTGACATGGATTCCTGCTTTCAAAGTAGAGAGTGAAAATAACCCGTCGTCGAGGATCTTCCGCGACGCCCCGATAATATATACCGGGAAGGTTCTGATTTCCAGGGGTTTTTGCGGTCATTTGGGATATTTGCCGCGGGTCCGCCGCCCGGTAACCGGACCACCGTGGTCACGCCACCGTCGTTGGGGCGGTTCACGAACCGCCCCTACCATCGCCGAATGGCAAAATGCGCGCGGCGATTGTTCGGACCGGTGTTCGGGCCTCGCGGTCAGGCTCTGTTCCCCCGCGATCTAATCGCCGAACAAAGACCGACGGCATCGAGGGCCGGGGCGACCGGCCGGTCGCCCCGACAACCCCGACGCCGTCGATGCGTCATGACGCACCCTTGCGGATGCGTCGTGAAATCTCAGTGCTTGCCGGACTTGATGGCTTTGTGGCCCTGTTCTTTGAAGAGCTTCTCGCGCTCGGCCTTGTGCTTGAGCGACGCTTGCGCGGCGGCCAGGCGGGCGATCGGCACGCGGAACGGAGAGCAGCTCACGTAATCGAGACCGACGCGGAAGCAGAACTCGACCGACGCGGGCTCACCACCCTGCTCGCCGCAGATGCCGATCTTCAGCTCGGGGCGGGTCTTGCGGCCGCGGTCGACGGCGAACTTGATCAACTCGCCGACGCCGTCCTGATCGATGGTCTGGAACGGATCGATCGCGAGGACCTTCTTGTCGAGGTAGTCGCCGAGGAAGGCGCCGGTGTCGTCGCGGCTGAAGCCGTAGGTCATCTGGGTCAGGTCGTTCGTGCCGAACGAGAAGAACTCAGCGGTCTTGGCCATGCGGTCACCCAGCAGTGCGGCGCGGGGAATTTCGATCATCGTGCCGTAGAGACAGGGGCACTTGACGCCGAACTTCTTCTCGGTCTCGGCCTGGATCTGATCGAACGACTTCTTGCAGAAGTCGATTTCCTTCACATCGCAGGTCACCGGAACCATCAATTCGGGCTGCGGATGCTTGCCTTCTTTGATCAACTCGGCCTGCGACTCGAAGATGGCGCGAATCTGCATTTCGCTGATCTCGGGATAGGTGATGCCGAGGCGGACGCCGCGGTGACCCATCATCGGGTTGGACTCGTGCAAGGCTTCGCCACGCTTGGCGACGTCGGCGGCGCTGATGCCCAGAGCCTTGGCCAGTTCGGCCTGTTTGTCGGCGGCCTGGGGAACGAACTCGTGCAACGGCGGATCGAGCAGGCGGAAGGTGACGGGCAGGCCGTCCATGGCCTCGAGGGTCGCCTTGATGTCTTTCTTGACGAACGGGAACAGCTCATTGAGAGCCTGTTTGCGCTCGGCTTCGTTCTTCGACAGGATCATCTTGCGCAGGAAGAACAACGGCTTGTCGGAACCCTCACCATAAAACATGTGCTCGGTGCGGAACAGGCCGATGCCTTCGGCGCCGTAGGCGCGGGCGACCTTGGCATCTTTTGGGGTCTCGGCGTTGGTGCGCACGCCCATCAGGCGCACGTCGTCGACGAGCTTCATGAATTCCTGGAACCGCGGATTCTCGCTCGCGTCCATCATGGTCAGGGCGCCGCTGTAGACCATACCGCGGGTGCCGTTCAGGGTCATGGTGTCGCCCTCGTTGAAGGTCTTGCCACCGGCCGTGAACTTCTTGGCATGAACGTCAACGTGGATGCCGCTGGCACCGACGATGCAGCACTTGCCCCAACCGCGGGCGACGAGCGCCGCGTGGGAGGTCATGCCGCCGCGGGCCGTGAGAATGCCCGACGCAGCGCGCATACCCTCGACGTCTTCGGGGTTGGTCTCTTCACGGACCAACAGGACTTTCTTGCCCTTCTTGACCCACTCGACGGCGTCATTGGCTGTAAATACAATCTGACCCACGGCGCCGCCGGGACCGGCGGGCAAACCCTTGGCGACCGGCTCGGCCTTCTTCTCGGCGGCCGGGTCGATGATCGGGTGCAACAGCTCGTCGAGCTGCGCGGGTTCGACGCGGGTCACTGCCGTCTCGGCGGTGATCAGGCCCTCTTTGAGCATGTCCATGGCCATGTTGAGGGCGGCGGTACCGGTGCGCTTGCCATTGCGGCACTGCAGCATGTACAGCTTGCCTTCTTGAATGGTGAACTCGATGTCCTGCATGTCTTTGTAGTGCTTCTCGAGTTTCAGCTCGATGTCATGCAGTTGTTTGTAGGTCTCGGGCATGCCCTTCTCGAGGCTGGGCAGGTGCATGTTCTGGTCGTTCTTGGTGGCTTCGTTGATCGGGTTCGGGGTGCGGATACCGGCGACGACGTCTTCGCCCTGGGCGTTGACGAGCCACTCACCGTAGAATTTGTTCTCGCCGGTGGCCGGGTTGCGGGTGAACGCCACGCCGGTCGCCGAGTTGTCGCCCATGTTGCCGAAGACCATCGACTGCACGGTCACGGCTGTGCCCCACTCGTCGGGAATGCCTTCGATGCGGCGGTAGCTGATGGCGCGCTTGCCGTTCCAACTCTTGAATACCGCGCCGATGCCACCCCACAACTGGGCCATCGGATCATCGGGGAACTCGTGGCCGAGAACCTGCTTAACCTTTACCTTGAAGTCGCCGGCGAGTTGCTTGAGGTCTTCGGCAGTCAGGTCGGTGTCAGACTTGTAGCCTTTGTTGTGCTTGTATTTATCGAGCATCTCGTCGAGTTGCTTGCGGATGCCCTTACCCTCGGCGGGCTCGATGCCTTCGGCTTTTTCCATGACGACGTCGGAGAACATCATGATCAGGCGGCGGTAGGAATCCCACACGAAGCGCTCGTTCTTGGTCTTCTTGATCAGGCCCGGAATCGTCTTGCTGCACAGACCGACGTTGAGAACGGTCTCCATCATGCCGGGCATCGACTTGCGAGCGCCCGAGCGGCAACTGACCAACAACGGATTGTCAGGATCGCCAAAACCGGCGTCCATCATTTTTTCGACCTTCTTGAGGGCCGCTTCGACTTCTTCGTCCATGCCGGCGGGGAACTTGCCGCCCGCGGCGAAATAATCGACGCAACCTTCGGTGGTGCAGGTGAAGCCCGCGGGCACCGGCAAACCGATGAGACACATCTCGGCCAGGTTGGCACCCTTGCCGCCGAGCAGGTTCTTCATGTCGGCCTTGCCGTCAGCCTTGCCGTTACCAAACAGGTACACGTACTTTTTACCGCCGCTTGCCTTCTTCGCCATGAGCGAAAGCCTCCTTGAGCTGCTGTGAACGCCCGATCGAAGCGGGCGCCCGGTTTTCCCGCGCGGATACTACCACAGGGTCCGGCAGCGCGCAAGGAAGCGCCGATCGGTGGATTGATGTGGCGCGGCTGTTGATGCGGGGTCGGTGCGGCCCGGGGAATCTGCGGCGGCGGTCGTCCGCTGGCCGGCGCGGCCGTCGGTTAACTGAAGAGCTTTCTCACGAGTTCGTCTCGTGACATGCCAAGCGCCTGGGCGATGTCGCTCAGGATCGCGCTGAGGGTGCCTACCTTGAGTGGATCGTGCCCGGGACCGTCACATGGTGTTCCGAAGGCGGATCGGAAACGATGCGCGTCAGCCGAATGTGGCTTCCTGTTTGACGAGTTACGGTGTATCCGTGACCGCGAAGAGCGGTGGCCAGATCACGCCCGCTGATGTCGCGAGGCAGTTTCACGCAGCGAGCGTTTCGTCGCGCACGAAGTGGAGCCGAATGACCTTGGGCATGGTGAGCTCGTCAAAGTGGCAGCGAACCGCATCGCGGACGAGTTGCCGCAACTCTTCGACAGTCTCCGCCTGGGTGAAGATCGAATGCCCGAGCGCGCGTGCCTCAAGGCCGGATTCGGGAGACTCGGTGACTTCGAAAACGATTTCGGTGCTCATGGTCCCTCCGATTCAATCAATGGCAAACTGCTGCCTGACGGTAATGATACCACCGCGTCGGTCGGCGAGCCCTACTGCCCGAACAGGGTCGCTTCGAGGGTGATGGTGCCGTTGCCGACGAGGAGCTGGTCGATCCGGCCGCGGTACGGGCGCCACGAGAAATCCCAGACCGGGTTGAGCCAGCCCAGAACGATGTTCATCGCCGAGCCCGCCATGTCGTACCCGTTGAGTTCGAGTTTCGCAATCGTCGCATCGACGGTGGCGCCGCGCGGTTGCAGCAGGCCGTCGACGGCGAAGGTGATTTGCGAACCGCTCACACCAGGGATCTGCGGAAACCCTGGAATCGCGTCGGGGTCGAGCGTGCCGGTCAGCGCGATCCCGGTCGGGCGGAACGTAAACTTCGGGCCGATGACCGGCGGTTTCGCCTGTTTGCGCAGGCCCGCGTAGATGGCTTCGCGCAGATCATCGACCGCCGCGGTCAGGCGCACGCTGGCCGGACCGGTCGTCGCCATCTGGTCCATCGAACCGCCACCGGTGCGCAGTTCTTCGAGCAACTGGGCGGGCAGGCCGCGCCAGGTGATGAAGACGTCGGTGAAGCGCCACGCGTCGATGCGCACTTCCGGAAGGCTGAAGGTCACGGTCTCGCCGCTTACATTGTATGGATAGTTCTTGAAGAGTGTGTGCGCCGCGCGCACCAGGTTCTTGTCGACGTTGATCAGCGCGTCGCGCGGCCAGGTGAGCGCCGAGGCCGGGGCACCGGCGCAGGTGACGAGAGCGATCGCGAGAAGCCAGCAATACACCGTCGTCCGCGACGACCCGAGGGGGATGCAACGAACCATGACAACCTCCGTCCGCGTCTATCTCATTATATGGTGCGCGCTCATCATACTCGATTCAATCCTCCCCCGTCATGACGCGGAAATGCGGCTTGACCCCACCGGTTATCGGGCAGTACCATGGTGCCGTGGGTGGATGGGCAGCAGCGGTGTCTGTTGCCAGATTTGGGGCATCAATTGGCAAGGGGATTTCATGAATCAGTCTGCGGGCGATCCAGTGGATTTGAACAAAGCGCCGACCGGCGCGCTGCAATTGCTGCTCGACTCATTGGTGCCGATCGTTGCAGCGTTGATCAAGGCCGACGACATCATCAAGCGCGAAGAGAAGAAGGCGGTCTATGACCACTTTCGCGCCCTTGGGTTCAACTCGCAAACGCTGCTGTATGTCGAGTCGTTGCTCGAAGACGCACTGAAGCAGTGTCCGCTCGACCTGTTTACCTTGTGCCAGAACTTCTATGCCAGCTCGACCTATGAAGAGCGCCTCGTGTTGCTGCGTATCCTCTATCGCATCGCCATGTGCGATCTCGTCCTCGAAGATGCCGAAATGACGATCATCGGCAACGTGGTCGAGTGGTTGCAGATCCGCGACGAAGACCACGAGGCGGTCCGCCAATCGACCCTGCCTGCCCGCGTCAACCCCGACGAAGTGGCCGAGATGCCAACCCTCGAGTCGAACCAGCTCAACCTCGAGGCCAAATACCTCGCCATGCTCGGCCTGCGCGAACCCTATTCAGAAGCCGATCTGGAAGCGGCGTTCAAGGCCCAGTCTGAACGCCATCAACCCGAGAAGCTGCGCCATCTTGGCGACGAAATGTTCCACGTCGCCGAGGCGTATTACAAAAGAATACAAGACGCCTACGCGTTTTTGCGCGACCCGAAGCGGCGGGGCTGATCGGGGGTCCGCTTTCACTGCGCCATCCGTGGCGGGCGGCCCCGTTGCATTGCGTGCATCGTGCGCGGGCGGCTACTGACGGTTACTTCGGCGGTTGCCGGTACGGCATGTGCAGTCGCGCCCGGGTGCCGATGCGCACCAGGCCACATGATTCGGCGACCTTTATTGACGATGTATTGTCGGCGGCCACCACGTAGATGAGCTGGCGCGCCTGGCGGCGGGCGAGGCGGATCGCCTGGCCGAGCAGACCGCGGGCGAGGCCGCGTCGGCGGGCCGAGGGCATGGTCTCGACGTAGACCTCGAGCGTGTGCGGGGTGCTGTGGATCGCCTTGAGCAGCGACACGATGGTGCGGTCGCGCACGAACCCGAGGTGGAGATCCCATTGGTAGGCATGGTCGGGCGCCTGGTTCAGATGCAGGAAGGCCGAGTTGGCCAGGTCGCCGCCCAGGTCGGGTTCGTGCACCGGCGGCAGCTCGCGTGCCGGATCATCGGCATACCAGTGCAGCGACGGCATACGTTGTATGTTGCCGACGCAATACGCGTCGGCCTCTTCCTCGGGCACGATCAGTTGCCAATCGAACAGCACCGGGCGGTTCTCGAGCAGTGGCAGGCAACGCGCCGGGTCGCCGATGGGGCGTGCCATGTTCCATTCGCCGGCCTCGGGATCACCGTAGCGCAGGATCCAGCCGGGCCCGCGCGGGGTTGCGGTCCCCTCGGGCCAGTTGAATTCAGCGCCCTCCCCTGCTGCCGGGCCGAACCACTCGACCGGGCCGTGGTTGATCGCGCGCAGATGCGCTTCGCCACCGTACCAGGTCTCGTTGGCCAGGAAATACTCGAGCAATCGGTCGCGCTTCGGCGGTGCGTTCACTTGCGGCGTTTTCCTTTCGGGGGATGCGTTGGCTTGGTGTTGTGACGGGCTGGGCGCATGCCCATACCCGCCCCGCGGGGTCTGGTTTCGTTCGAGGACCCACCCGAACGTTCGCTCGTCCTGCCGTTTCTGGCGGTGGCGCTCTGCGGTTGCGGCCGATCGCTTGCTGGCAGCTTGCCGGGGCGCTGCAACTCGTCTTTGCCAGCGCGCCGCTCGGCGCGGCCTTGCGGCACCTCGAGCGGTTGGCCGTCGAGACCGAGGCGACTGAAATACATCGCCGTCGCCACCGAACCTGGCGTCGGGGTGAAGATCTGGGTCTGATTGCGGGCGAGGCGGAGCCGGTCAGCCATACTGCGTATTGCACCATCGCGACCGACGCTGCCCGGAAACGCGGTCAGAAAATAGGGCACGAGAAACAACCGACTCTGGCACGCGCGGCAGGCGTCGTCGAAGCGCTCGACGAAATCGGCAAATGGGGCTTCGATCGGCGATTTGCGCATCAGCGCGAGCACCGCCGGATCGACGTGCTCGGGCGCGACCTTGAGTTGTCCCGACACGTGACGACGCACGATCTGCCGAAAGGCCGGTTCATCGCCCGGGCGCAACAGGTCAAAACGCAGACCCGAACCGAGGAAGACGAAGCGCACTCCCCCTACCCCGGCGACGGCCGCCAACGCCTCGGCGAGCGGCGACAGATCGCCCACGAGGTTGGGGCAACGCCGCGGGTGCAGGCAGAGGCGTGCATCGCAGCCGCCAATGCGGCATTGCCAACCATACATGTTGACCGACGGTCCGCCCAGATCGGGGATCGTGCCATGAAAGTCGGGGTGCCGCACGAAGCTCTCGGCTTCGGCGACGAGGTCGGCGATCGGCCGCGACCGGATCATCCGACCCTGCTGCAGAGCAATCGCACAGAAACTGCACGCGCCGGCGCAACCGAGGTGCGAGACGATCGAGAACTGCACGGGTTCGAGGCCCGGAACTCCTTCGCCATACAACGGATGCACACGCCGGTTGAACCGCAACCGCCGCAGCCAATCTATTTCGCGCGACGCGGCATCGGGCGCCGGCGGCATCGTCACCATTTCGCCCTTCGGATGCGCCTGGGCGATCGGACTGCGCCCGGCTCCCGCGTGTCGATCGAGTTCGAGTGCGGCACGCAGAAGCGCCTGCGGGTCGGTCCGCACCTCGGCGACCGACGGCAGCCAGATCAGGTCTGCGGTCTGTTGCGCGGC
>CAZADH010000076.1:0-10394 GCA_964483805.1 uncultured bacterium | reverse complement strand
TCGGACTGGCCTCGCGGCAAGATGGCGCCGGTCTGCGGCAACCCGACGGGGCTGCGGACGGCGGCGAGTGCAGCGAGGACGTCGGGCAGCGCCGACTCGGCGGTGCCTGTCACCAGTGCCGTGGCCGGTGCGTCGAACAGGATCGGGTCGCGGACCCGGTTTTCCCAGAAATCGACATGGGCGAAGCGGCGCAGCGCCGCCTCGACGCCACCGATGATCACCGCGACCCCTGGGAACGCCTCGCGCAGACGCTGGCAGTAGACAGCGGTGGCGCGCTTGGGCCGCAGGCCCGGCTTGCCGCCCGGCGAAAGGCGGTCTTCGCTGCGGGGCATGCCTTCGGCCGTGAAGCCGGCAACCATGCTGTCCATCGAGCCCGCGGTGACACAGAACGTCAGGCGTGGGCGGCCGAAGCGCATGAAGTCATCGAGGCTGCGCCAGTCGGGCTGGGCGATGACGCCTACGTGGTAGCCGAGTGCCTGGGCGAGACGGGTGACCCGCGCCGCCGGCCACGCGGGGTGATCGACGTAGGCATCGCCGGTGACCACGATGATGTCGAGCGAATCCGGCGCGACGTTGCCGTAGACCCGGTCACGAAAGGCCAGCGGCGGATAAGCGATCCAGGGCATGTCACTCGAGCACGAGGGCGGTGAAGCGGGCGCGATCGATGAAATACATCGGAGGCACAATGTATTGCGACGCATCGACGAGGCACGACGACGAACCGCCGTCGAGGAAGATCGCGCTGGCAATCTCGCCCAGCACGCCGGCGCGCAGGCGCGTCGCGATCTGTTCGAGGTTCTGGCCCTCGCGAAACACGGCAAGCCGGAAGCCGCCGTTGCGGGTGAGGGCCACGACCGTGTGGCGGGAATCCTGGTCTTCGCGACGAAAGCGGAGGTTCTGGCGCTGGTAGGCCTCCATGTGGACATCGGTGCCGTTGCGCACGATCCAGCCGCCGCCGCCGAGCAGATCGACGAGACGGGCGCCACCGGGGATCGCCTGGGGCACCACGAGACCGCCGGCACGCACCAGCTCGGCGAGCGGGCGGGCCGCGAGTTGCTCGGCACACAGTCGCGTCTCGCCGAGAAAAGTCTGCGTCGAGCCATCGGGAAGAACGGCCGTGAAGACACAGCATCGCGAATACTTGAACGGTGATTTTTGCTGCACGAGGTCGAGTGCGGGCCGGCCCGCGACGATGACCGGTCCGAGTGGTTCGGACCGCTGGTAGAACGTGCCGTTGATCGCCGCGTGCACGTTCCGGCCGCCTGCCCGCAACCGTTGCACGATCGGCAGCAAACCGGCCTGGTCGGGCCAGGTCACGAGACGCAGGCGGTGCGGTGCCGAGGCATCGCAGGCAACGGCCGAGAAGCCGTCGCCCTGCATCACTGTGATCCCGGCCGGCATCGAGGCGGTGGTGGCGCCGGCAAGAGTGAGGTCGGCCAACCACCCGGTCAGGCTGCGCAGCTCCTGTTTGCCAGCGTGCAGCGGTTGGCCCAACGCGACCGCGGCGGCGATTGCGGCGACCTGCATCAGTTTTCGGCGCAACGGGCGAGACATCACCACTGGGCGCCCAGATACCGCTCGGCGGCGAGGCTGGCGGACGCACCCGCGGCACTGGCGATGACCAGTTGCCGAAAGGCCCCGGCGACGAGATCACCGGCGGCAAACACCCCGGCGGTGTCGGTGGCGCCGTGGGCATCGGCGATGATGAAACCGTCGCGGTCCCGGTGCACGACGGCGCTGCACCAGGCGGTGCGCGGGGTCTGGCCGGTCGCGATGAACAGGGCCGCGGTCTCGAGGCGCTGCGGTGACCCATCGACCAGGACATCGATTGTCTGCAGATGAGGATCGCCGCCGCATGCAGTGACCACGGCCGACTCGAGGGTGGTGACCCGATCGTGGCCGCGCACCTGGTCGCGCAGGGCCGCAAAAGCGCCACCCGTGCGGCGTGGCAAGAGCATGGTCACATGCGCGGCGATGCGGGCGAGAATGGCGGCCGATGCATACGCTGTATTGCCACCACCGCACACCGCGACACGCTTGTCTTTGAAAAAGGCGCCGTCGCACCAGGCACACAACGAGACGCCCCGGCCCCAGTAGCGGTCGAGGCCGGCGATCTCGGGGATGCGCGGGGCGCAGCCCGTGGCGATGATCAACGCGCGACCGACCAGTTGCCGGCCATCGTCGGTCTCGACGAACTTGCGGCGGTTCTCGATCCGCGCGGCGACAGCCCGGCCGTTGACCAGGGTGACGCCGGCCGCGCGGCACTGCTGCTCGAGAGTGGCGACGAACTCGAAGCCGCCGAGTGTCGCAATGCCGGGGTAGTTGTCGACGATCTGGGCGGCCGCGATCAGGCTCGGCGTGCTGGCGTCGGACAACAGTGTGACCTGCCGCCCGATGCGTGCGGCGTACAACGCTGCCGTGGCACCGGCCGGACCGCCGCCGACCACGAGCAGGTCGGTGTCGGTTGTGCGGTTGTCGTGGTGAGTCATGATCGATCAGTCGAGCAGGCTGCTCAGACTCGGGGTGCTGAAGGCGAAATAGGTCCGTTGATCGTACCCCGGTTGCCCGAGCGGGAAGGCGACGCCCCACCGCAGAATGAGCGGCAACCGTCGCAACGCGAGAATCTTCATGCGCAACTCGAGGCCCCAGTCGCGAACGAAATCGAAACCGCGGCCATCGGAGCGGGCATCGCCGAGTTCGTAGAACGCTTCCGCCACCAGCATTTCGCGCTGTACCAGCGGATGCATGCGGGTCATGGTGAGGCCGAGCGGACAACCGACATGGACCGAAGCGGCCCGCATGGAGTCGCCGTAGCGCACCGAACCGGGGTAACCCCGCAGCCAGTCGAGTCCGCCGACGGCGAGATCTTCGGGACGGCGCAGGTCGGCGTCTTTGTCGTCCTCGCCGGCAACACCTCGGAGGGTCATGACGAACCGGCGGTTGAGGGGGAAGTGTTCGAGCCAGCGCAGACCGTAACTGGTGTAGAGCATCTCGCCGCCGCCGAGGGTGAGACCCTTCCGCCACCACGCGTCGATGGTGCGGCCTTTGCGGGGAAAGATATCGGTCAACGGCTCGGTGCGGCGGGTATCACGACGCAATACAATGTATGTCGCATTGTCGCGGCCGGTGGTCGGCAGAGGGCCTTGTCCGCCGTCGTCGGGACCCTTGGCAATACGTCGTGTGGACTGCGACAATCCAGCGGTCAAGGTGGTGGCAAGATCGAGCGGATACCCGATCGACGCGTCGAAGGTGTGCGCCTTCTCCCAGTAACTGACGCTGCGGTACGAACGTCGCATGGTGTTGTTGTAACCCGAGAGGTTGAAACGCAGCAGGTCGAGGCGCATCTGCCAGTTGGCCGTGTAGCCGAACTCGTGGCTGCGCAGACCGTAGGTCGGGCTGACCACCAGGCGGTTACGGTCGAGCGTATCGGCACGATACGAGAAGACGCCGAGGCGGGTGCCCTGGGCATCCTGATCCAGGCGGGGTACCCAGTAACTGGTGCGGTACTCCGGCCGATAAGCCGTGCCGCGCAGCGGCGGCAATGAACGAAATCCGGTGGCGACAGGGGCCGGCACCATGGTGGTCTCGAGCGGCGTGCACTCGAGCGTGACGGGCGCGAAACCGCCGTCGACCAGCGTGGTCAAGACCGATGATCCGGGGGCCGAGAGCGGCGAAAAATCCCAAATGCCACCGGGCAGCCGGGCCAGGGTCTCGAGACGGCCGTTCCCCGCATCGAGTCGCACCAGTTTCGGGGGTTCGACCAGGGACCCGGTGAGGAAGGCAATGCGGCCATCACCGAGCAGTTCGGGCGCGCGGATGGTTCCGGAGGCGGCAAACAGCGCCATTGGCGCGCTGGTCGGGTCGGCCCAGTTCACCGCGAGCAGGGTGGCCGAGTCGCCCTCATGGCGAACGAACACGAGGCGCCGTTTCGCCGGGTCGATGGCCACGTCGGTGGGGCGCTCGTCGGCCGGCCAGGCGAACTCGGTGCGGCCGCGCTCGGCGCCGGTCTCGGGAATCGACATCAATGAAGTCACCCCATGGCGGCTCAACAGGTAATAATACCTGCGATCGGCGCGCGCCAGCGGATAGAAGCTGCCATCTTCCTCGCTCAGGCGCCGGGCTTTGCCGCCCGGCGGAATCGCCCACAGGCTCAAGCGCCGCATACGGTGGCTGGTCATTTCGTAGCACGAACTCAACACCGTGCCGTCGGCCGGATCAACCCAGATGACCGGGTGCACATTGCGCAACAACGTACGATGGCGGCCGTTTGGCTCGTGGCGCCACAGATCGTAGACCTCATCGCGATAACGGGCCGAACTGACATAGACCGCGCCGCCTCCGGGCAGTCGGTGAAACGATTGCCAGTAGCGGCCGCCGCCAAAACCGCGCAGCGGAACTGGTTTGGCCGACGTGACCGCTGTGAAGGCATGGCACTGGTTGCGCAACCGCTCACGCCCCCACCCGACCGCCGGCGTCAGGGCTTGCCCGAACGCCCGCGAAAACGCTCCTTCGAAGTTGAGCGGTCGCGAACCCATGACCGCGAGAAACTCACCAATCGCCTTGGGGCCGGCCCGTTCGACCCAGCAATTGATCAGCCCGCGAGCAATGAACCGCAGGTTGTCGCGCTCGATGCCTTCGCGGTCGAAGTAAGTATCGAGGGTGTCTTGTTCGATCGAGCGGCCGGCGGCGCACATGCTGCCCAGGCGCGCCGGCAATTGGCAATCATTGCCCACGCCCATCCAGGTCGCGAGGCCCTCGATCAGCCACGCCGGGGTGACCAGGAGGCCGATGCGCCGCTTGATCGCCGGTTTTGCCGAGCCGAGGCGGCGGTTGATCAGCAGGTTGGCCAGGCGCATGCCGAAACGCTGCTCGAGCGTGTATCCCCGCGTCGACAGTGCCCGCGTCTCTTCGAACAGTCCCAGGGTCAGTTGGTCGAGCGTCTGGTCGAGGTTCTCGGTCGAACGGTCGTCGTGATCGGTGAGAATGACCGGCACCTCGAGGTTGTCGACATCGGGGAACCAGGTGCGCAGGCGCGCGCGTGCAGCCTGAAACGAAGCTTCGATACGCGGCAGTGCCGCTTCGATGCGCGCCGGATAGTAGATTTTCAGGCCGGTCGAGCGCAAGACCCGGTAGTCGCCGTCGAGGCGGTAGATGTCGTCGAGTTCGACGGCCGGCGCCGCTCGGGCCGACAGAATCAGCAGCACCACGAGAAATGCGCGGATCAACCGGCAGGCGGGGGAAAAACAAAGCGCGGTCATGCAAAGAACCTCTCGGTGACTGAAGAAATATGACATACAATGACAATACAATTCATGCGGCGTTCCATTGCTGACGATGGCGTTTCGGGCGCTCGGGCGGCAGGCCGGGGAATGACGCGGTCACCGAACGGGCGCCGCAGATCTCCTCCCAGCCGACGATGAACTCATTGCAGAGGCGCACCTGCTGCTGCGCCGGCGGCTTCAGCGTGACCCGCTCGCCCGACTCGAGGCGCAGGTTGATGGTGAACGGACAGATGCCGGGAAACGCCTTGATCAGCGCGTGCAGTTGCTGGTAGACCTCGCGCTGGGCCTTGTCGGGCGGAATGAATAGCTCGAGACGTGAGAACCCCTGGGCGTTGAGATCGTCGATCGAGTAGATCTCTTCGGCGTTCACCCGGACCCGTTCGTCGTTCATCTCGGCGGTGACCAGCATAAACAGCGGCTGATCGACGATCAACTTGGCGCCGACTGTCGCCAGCTTGTCGGAAAACACCGAGAAATCGATGGTGAAGCCGTCGGCCTCGATGTTGGCAAACACCATGGTGTCACCGCGTTTGGTGACGTGCCGCTTCTGGTTGATCAATAATCCGGCAATACGTTGTCGGGTGCCCGCCGCCCGCTTGCCCAGTTCTTTGAGGGTTTGCGTCGAGAACAACCGCGCCAGGCGGGCGACCTCGTTGAACGGATTCCCCGACAAATAGAGGCCGAGCGCCTCCTTTTCGGCGGCCAGGCGGTCGCGCGGGGCCATTTCGGGGATCGGTGGAATCGCCAGTTCGTTGTCGCCGAAGTCGTCGCGTTCGTCGGCCCCGAGCAGATCGAGAAACGTCGCCTGCCCCGTCTCTTTCTCTTTTTGCGCTTGCTGGCCCTGGCGGAGCGCCTCGGGAATCATGGCCAGCAACTGGCTGCGATGCAGTTTGAGTGAATCCATCGCGCCCGCTTTGGCCAACGCCTCGAGCACGCGGGAGTTGACCAGGCGCAGATCGACGCGCCGGGTGAAATCGGTCAGGGTGCGGAACGGTCCGTCGGTCGTGCGCGTTGCCACGATCGACTCGATGGCGCTGCTGCCGACGCCCTTGATTCCCGAAAGCCCGTAACGGACCTGGCCGTTCTCGACCCAGAAGGCACCCCGGCTGTGATTGATGTCGGGCGGCAACACCGGGATCTGGCGATCGCGACACTCACCCATGAACTCGGCGAGCTTGTCGGTGTCGTTGATTTCTGAGGTCAACACGGCCGCCATGAACTCGATCGGATAGTGCGCCTTCAACCAGGCGGTGCGGTAGGTGACCAGCGCGTACGCCGCCGAATGCGACTTGTTGAAGCCGTACTCGGCAAAACCCGCCATCAGATCGAAGATGCCCTTGGCCTGTTCGCCGGGAATACCCCGTTTGACCGCCCCATCGACGAAGAGAATGCTCAGTCGGTCCATCTCGTCGGCGATCTTCTTGGCCATGGCCTTGCGCAGTTGGTCGGCTTGCGCCATGGTGAAGTTGGCCAGCACGTTGGCGGTGCGCATGCATTGCTCTTGATACAGAAATACGCCGTATGTATCTTTCAATACCGGCTCGAGGTCGGCGTGCGGGTAGACCACCCGGGTGCGGCCATGTTTGCGCTCGACGAAATCGTCGACCATGCCCGAATTGAGCGGACCCGGGCGGTACATGGCGAGCAGGGCGATGATGTCTTCGAACACCGTGGGTTGCAGGCGCACCAGCAGACTGCGCATGCCTTCCGATTCGAGTTGGAACACCCCGAGCGTGATGCCCTCGGCGAGCAGTTCGTAGGTTTTCTTGTCGTCGAGCGGCAGGTTGTCGAGATCGGGCGCCTGCCCCGTGGTCTCTTTGATCATCGCCAGCGCGCGGTCGATGATCGACAGCGTCTTGAGCCCGAGGAAGTCCATTTTGAGCAGGCCGATCTTCTCGATCGCGTTCTTCTCGTATTGCGTGATGATCGCGCCCGATTTATCGCGGTAGAGCGGGACGACGTCACCGATCGGATCGCGCGAGATGACGACACCGGCCGCGTGGATGCCGGTGTGCCGCATCAGGCCGTCGACGGTCGAGGCGACCCGCCACCACAGGCGCAGCTTGTCGTCGGGGCTTTCCGACATGGCCTTCAACTCGGGCACGGTGTCGACGACCTTCTTCAGGTGTGTGCCCGGCTTTTCGGGAATCAGCTTGGCGATGTTGTTCACTTCGGCGATGTCGCGTTCGAGCACGCGACCGACGTCGCGAATTGCCGATTTTGCCTGAATGCTGTTGAAGGTGATGATCTGCGAGACGCGCTCGGCACCGTACTTATTGACAACGTATTCGATGACCTTGTGCCGGTGCTCGTCGGAAAAATCGATGTCGATATCGGGCATCGAGATGCGGTCAGGGTTGAGAAAGCGCTCGAACAGCAGATCGTAGGGCAACGGGTCGATGTCGGTGATCCGCAGCAGATATGAAACGATGCTGCCGGCGGCCGAACCGCGGCCCGGACCGACCGACACCCCCATTTTGCGGGCGGCGTCGCAGAAATCCCAGACGATCAGGAAGTAATCGGCAAACCCCATCTTCTTGATGACGGCCAGTTCGGTCTCGAGGCGCTCGCGGATCTGCGGGGTCGTCTCGGGGTAACGCCGCTTCAATGCCTCCTCGCACAACTCGGCGAGGTAACTGTCGCCGGTTTTGCCGGCCGGTTTCTCGAAATTCGGCAGGATGATGCCGCCGAGCTTGAGTTGCACGTTGCACTTGTCGGCGACGCGCAAGGTGTTGGTGATCGCGTCGGGCAGCTCGGCAAACAACTGCGCCATCTCGGGGCCCGATTTGAAATAGAACTCGTTCGAGCCAAAGCGCCAGCGGTTCGGGTCAGACAACGTGGTCTGCGACTGCATCGCCAGCAATACATCGTGTGCTTCGGCGTCTTCGACCCGCAGGTAATGACTGTCGTTGGTCGCGACCAGCGGAATCTCGAGGCGGCGCGCGAGATCGACGATGCGCGGCAACACCGTGATCTGGTCGGCCAGACCGTGGTTCTGCACCTCGAGGTAGAAGTTGTCGCGGCCAAAAATGTCTTGATACCGCCGCGCCGCCTTGGCCGCGTCGTCGTATTTACCTTGTAACAATAACTGCGGCACCTCGCCCTGCAGGCAGGCGCCCAGGGCCAGCACGCCCTCGTGGTATTTCTCGAGCAGTTCGTAGTCGACGCGCGGCCGGTAATAGAAGCCCTCGCTGTAGGCCAGCGACGACAGCTTCATCAGGTTATTGTACCCCGTCTTGTTCATGGCCAGAAGCACGAGGTGGTTGTTGCTGCGGTCGTTCTTGTTGGTGCGGCCGGTCGGCGACAGGTAGGCCTCGATGCCGATGATCGGTTTCACGCCCTTCTTGATGGCCAGCCCGTAGAACTCGATGGCCCCGAACATGTTGCCGTGGTCGGTGATGGCGAGCGACGGCATGCGAAACTCCCGCGCCGCGCTGACCAGGTCTTTGATCGTGGCCGCACCATCGAGCAGGCTGTACGAGCTGTGCACGTGCAGGTGCACGAAGTTACTGCGGTGCGGCATAGGTCAGCGTGGGGTCGACACAACGGGTCTCACGGCAGCGTCGGCTTCCATTTTAACGACAGTTGTTGCCCTTTGTATGTGCCCTTGATGACGTAGTCAGGCGCCACGTCGATGGTGAACCCTTTCTCGTCGGATTTGAAGACGAACCCCTTCTTCTTGCAGTATTCGACGAGAAACGCGTTCGATTGTTCGCTGGTGATGTTGATCTCGAGCATGCACTCACCCTTTTTGTCGTCCGATGCCGGGCCGAGCCGCTTCGAGAACGGCGGCACATCGAGATAACGCACGAACTTGCCGTCGTAGAGAATCAGGTAATAATTGGGCAGATGCTGTTGATAGGCGTAATACATGCCGGCGACGCCGCCGACCACCAAGATCAAGAGCAGAATGGCGACAATCCCGCCGGTACGATGCATCGCGCTGGCTGCCGGCACACTGGCACTGCTGGTCAGATTCATGGTTCCACTCCCCGATCGCCCCAGAACTCTCCGCACCGGCTTCGGTACAATGGACAACCGCCGGTGCTGTCACCACGCCGACCACAATACCTGAACGGAGCCGGTGAACGCAAGTCCGATGCCTCCAGAAGGCACCCGCCCGCGCGACGAAAATGCGGGGTACCCCCCCGTTTCGCCTGTGGGTGTGTTCTCGGCGCCCGTCGTCAGTCGCCGAAGAAGCGGGCGACGAGATACGGGATCGCGGTCTCGACGCGCAGGATACGTGGACCGACGCTCGTCGCGGTGAAACCGACGCGCACCAATGCCTCGACCTCGTCCGGGATGAATCCGCCTTCGGGGCCGATGATCAGGCTGCGCGGGGATGAACCGGCCAGCTCTCGCGCCGGTCGCCCCTCGGGCGTGGCCACGATGCCCGGTCCACGTGCGAGCAGCGGCGGCGCCTCGTCGGTGATGAACTGGTTGAAGTAGTGACACGAGCGGATGGTGGGCAACACGGTGTCGACCGACTGCTCGAGGCCGAGAATCAACTGCTGGTGCAGGTTCTCGGGCCTCAGGCGCGGACTCTGCCAATACTGTTTTTCGACCCGCCAACTCTTGAGCAGGATGATCTCCTTGATGCCGAGCGACGCGATCGCGGCGATCGAGCGATCCATGACCGGGGGGCGCGGCAGCGCCAGCACGAGCGTCACCGGCAACGGCGGCGGCGGGTCGCGTTCGAGCGTGATCGTCAACTCGAGAGCGGATTCATCCAGGCGCTCGACCCGGCCCCGACCGATGCGCCCGTTGAGCACGCCGACCTGCAGTTCGCGCCCGACCTCGGGCCGCAGAAACTCGCGCACGTGGTCGAGCCGGCGCCCGGTCAGGCGCACGCGGTCGGCCGCGACGAAATCAGCGTCGGTCAGAAGAATCAGGTTCATGAGTTTCGGGGACGTACGACTCAACGCGAATTCGGGGACGTATGACCTCATTGCAGAAAGGTGGCTGCCCCCGGTTTCCCCGACCTTGCCGGCGTCGCCGGTTTCGCGACCGGGTCAGCATGTCACTACATCGTATTTACGTGACCCGCCACCGAGTTGCTCGACATACTCGAGAATATGGCGCCCGCCATAGACGGCGCGGCCGGTGCGTTTG
>CAZADH010000075.1:21579-22858 GCA_964483805.1 uncultured bacterium | reverse complement strand
TGCAGTTGTTCGGGGTTGAGGCCGTAGCCGTCTTCGATCAACGGCACGCAGAAGTCGACGCGTGGCGTCATCTGGCGCAAGGTTTCGAGGAGCAACACCGTCGAGGTGATCCCGTCGACGTCGCGGTCGCCGTACACGCGGATCGACTCTTCGCGTTCGACGGCGGTGAGAATGCGATCGATGGCGCGGTGCATGCCGCCCAGCAGAAAAGGCGAGGCCAGGTTGCGGGTGCGCGCCTGGAAATACTGACGGGCCTGTTCGGCGGTCTGGATGCCCCGGAGCCACATGAGCCGTGCCGCCAGTGGGTCGCCGCCGGCGTGCGGCAGGATCGGGGTCAACGACGCTTCGTCAACCTCGCAAACGCGCCAACGGTCATGCATGGGGCCACGGCCGGTTCACACCTGGCCTCCCATGAACCGCTCGGCCATCTGGGGATCTTGCAACAGATCGAGCAGAGCGGCCACGACCTTGGGATCGAACTGGGTTCCGGAGCACCGCACCAGTTCTTTGACCGCCTGGTCGAGCGACAGCGGAGCGCGATAGGAGCGCTTGCTGGTCATGGCGTCGAAGGTGTCGGCCACGCAGACGATGCGGGCGTCGAGCGGAATGGCCTCGCCTTTGAGACCCTCGGGGTACCCCTTGCCGTCATAGCGCTCGTGATGGTAGCGAATGACCGGCAGTTTCTCTTTGAAGAACTTGACCGGTTCGATGATCTTCGCCCCGCGGCTCGGGTGGGTCTTGATCAGTTCATACTCTTCTTCGGTGAGCTTGCCCGGCTTGTTGATGATCGCCTCGGCGATGCCGATCTTGCCGATGTCGTGCAGCAACGCACCAATCTGGATGTTCTTTACTTCTTCGGGGGTCAGACCCATGCGTTTGCTGATTTCCATGGCGATGATCATGACCCGCTCGGAGTGACCGCGCGTGTAGGCATCTTTGGCGTCGAGCGAATTGGCCAACGCGCGCACCGCGGCGACGTAGGAGGCTTCGAGGTCTTCGTAGAGCCGGGCGTTGTTGATGGCGATCGCCGTCTGGCTGGCGAGGGTGAGCAGCATCTCGAGATCGCTCTCGTCGAAGGCGTCACCCGAAAGCTTGTCGGACACCGACAGCACTCCGAGCGTGCGGTCTTTGGTTTTGAGCGGCACGCAGAGTGACGAGCGCAGCGGGGCATCGGGATCGTTGCCGGCCTCTTCGGGGCGCGGCGTCGGCATGTTGTTGATCAGCAACGGCTCGCCAGAGGAGAACACCTTGCCGGCGATCCCTTCGCCCGGCTTGATCG
>CAZADH010000075.1:15176-21569 GCA_964483805.1 uncultured bacterium | reverse complement strand
ACACCGTGACCACGAGCTGCCGGGTCTCTTCGTCGAAGAGAATGAGCGAACTGCTCTTGACGCCGCCCAGGACGCGGGTGGTCATGTCGAGAATGAGGTCGAGCAGTTTGTCGATTTCGAGCACCGATTGCAGGCTCTTGCCGACTTCGTGCAGGGTGGCCAGTTCGAAGATCTTGCGGTCGAGAGCCTGGTAGAGGCGGGCGTTCTTGATGGCGACGCCGGTCTGGGTGGCCAGGGTGTCCATGAGGTTGAGATCGTTGTTGGTGAACGGTTCACCACTGATCTTGTTGCTCGCCGAAATGATGCCGATGACCTCGTCGTTGTGCTTGAGAGGTACGCACAGCGAACTGCGCACGATCGGGGTGTTGTCGATGAGGCGGGTCGTGTCGGTGCCTTCCTGCAGGTCGTTGAGCAGCACCGGCTCTTTCGACTGAAACACCTTGCCCGCCACGCCTTCGTTGATGCTGACACGTCGATTGGACGGCAACAACTCGACGTCGAGGCCTTTGGTGACCTTGATGACGAACTCGGCCCGTTCGCGGTCGGCGAGCATCAGCGAGCAGCGCTTGACCCCGCCGAGCACCTGGATGGTGGTGTCGACGATCAGTTCGAAGAGGCGGTCGAGATCGAGCACGGAGTTGATGATGCGCCCGGCCTGGTGCAGCGTCGACAGCTCGAAGACGCGGCGATCGAGTTGGCGGTTCTTCTCGCGCAGATCGTCGAGATTTGCTTTCAGACTGAAGGTCATGTGATTGAACGAATCGGCGAGTTTGCCGATTTCATCGCGGCTGATGACGTCGATCTGGGTGGAGAGTTCGCCGCGCGTGATCTTTTGTGTTGCTTCGACCAGGTGCTCGAGGGGGCGGGTGATCAGGTTGGCGAGCGCGACCGCTCCGAGGGCCGCCAGAATCGCGAGGGCCAGGGTGAGCAGGAGGTTCTGGCGGACGATCGACGCTTCTTCGGCGTTAACCTGATCGAGCGCAAAGAAGATGACGAGGTTGCCGATCTGCTCTTTGGATTCGGGCAGCAGGATTTTTTGCGGAACATTCTTGGTGACCGACAGGCCCGGGCGCTCACCGTTGCCGCGCAGGGGCAGGTCGCCGCCTCCGAGACGCACGTTGTGGTTGTCGAAGAACTGGATGGTGATGATGTCGTTGTCGGGGATGGCGTTGGAAGTGAGGGCCACGGCGATGTCGTTGAGCGCCACGGTATTGCGCTCGACCACGTAGCGACTCACCGTGTGATTGAGCACGGTGCCGATCGTCTCGGCCTTGCGGTTCATGTGTTCCTGGATCAGGGCCCGTTCTCGCTCGACCGTGGTGATGGTGACGATGGTCATGACCGTGAAGACCAACAAGATGTTAAAGAAGATGATCTTGTAGCGGAGGTTCACGGTCGAGAAGAACGGTTGTTGGTGATTCATGGCCGCTCAGTTGTCGGGCAGCGGAATACCCTTGGCGCGAAGCCAAGGTCCGACCACACGTTGCATGTCGCGGATGCTGTCGTAATCACGATCGGTACACCGTTCAAAGCCGGTGATGCCTCCGAGGTCTTGGAGAACCTTCTGTCCTTCCGGGGAATCCGGGAGGTGAACAAAGCAATCTACTATAGCTTCTTTAAGATCGGTGGGCAAGTCGGACCGCACCGCGATGGGAGGATTGCTGATTGACGCGGTGAGAGCCAGGACGCGCAACCGATCAACGCGCTCGGGATGATCTTTGAAGGTGACCAGGCGGGCGTCGTGATAACACGCTCCGGCATCGAATTGGCGTTGAAATACGTTGACCACGACATTGTCGTGGCCACCGAGGAAGTTGTAAAACGACAGGTCGCGGTCGGGATCGATGCCGTTGGCGAGCAGCAGCGCGAGCGCATAGAGGAACCCCGAGGCCGAGTGGTCGTCGACGAAGGCGAACGACTTCCCTTTGAGATCGGCGAGGGTCTTGATCGGCGAGTCGGCGTTGACCACGATCATGCCCTGGTAGGTCGAGCTCTTGCCCTTGATCGGTCGGGCCACTGCGTCGTAGCCGCCGGCGCGACCGTCGACGTAACCCTTGGGCGCCGGCCGCACGAGGTGATACTCGCGCGCCATCATACCCTTGACGATGCCGGCGTAACTGTCGGCCACGCGCAACTCGATCGGGCGTTGCAGCCGCGCGGCGAGCAGGTTGCGCAGGCGCACGGCGCGGTCGTATTTCTTGAGCACGTCCGAGTCGGGCACGATGCCGAAATACAAAGTATTGCTTGCTGGGGAGTGGGGTGTCGGCAAGACAAACGTGCCGCTGGCCGCGGCAACTGGCGGCGGCGTCGGGGCGCCGCCGCAGCCACACCCGGTGGCGACGAGAATGCCGAGCAGAAACAGGCCGGCCAGCGCGGTTCGGGGCAAGCGGGACACGCCCCTCACCGTGGGCCGTCAGGCCCGGCGTCGGTGTTGCCGGGGTCTGGCGGGTCCATCGCCGGCGCGGGATCGGGCAGCGCCGCGACGGCTGCGGCCTCCGGGGGGGGAGTAGCGCCCGCGGCCCGTTCCCGGTCGGCGCCCCGCTTGAGAAAAGCGCCCATGCGGACGCAGAGCGATTGCAACTGGTCCCAGGGTGGGTTGGCGAACGGGGTCATCGGACCGAGGGCGTCGGCATGGGTGTGGCGCAGGTGGGTCCAGGTGTCGATGAGCGTCGCGACCGGGGTCGGGTTGGGCAGGCTGGCGTAGCGGATCTCGGCGGGGAACAACGCATTGGGGGCGGCAAAGTCGGTGACCATCAAAGTCTGCTCGCCGTGCAGACTGACCACGGCGCGGTGCCAGTGGGCTTTGACTTCGCTCTTCTGCAACATGATCAGACGGTCGCCGTCGGTGCTGCACCAGACCTCGGCGGCAGCGGCGAAGATGGGCAGTTCGACCAGTGGCATGCGGGCGAGGCCTACCCGCGTGTAGCCGGCCTGGGCGAGCCACTCGCTTTCGGCGACAATGTCAGCCGGCGGCACGACCTCGGCCGGCCAGACTTCGGCCGGGGTGACGGCCCGAATCGGCCGCGGATTGACCACGCCGTCGAAGCGGAAGATACTGAAGCGTGACGGCAACGGATTGGTCAGGGCTGACAATACAATGTATGCCATCCCGTTGCCAAGACGGACCCAGAAATCGGCGGGCGTGGCGGTGGCCGCCAGCATGCTCCAGGCCCAGAGGCCGCCGCCGCCAGTGATGACGCCCAGCCGCCAGGCCAGACGGTTGTTGGTGAACCGCTCGATCTCGGGCTGCATGCCGGCGGTGAACAACCAGGCGCTGCGGGCCAGCGAGAGCAACAGGCCGATGACGAAGGTCGACGAACACGCCTGCAGCCAGCGAGGATCGGTGGTCACCGGGGCCGACCGCACCAGCAGCATGCCGGCAGCGCCGATCGTCGTCAGCAGGCCGGGGGCGCGCATGAGCCAGTAGTGGCGAGAGATCGTCGCCATCACCGGCGCCGTGATCTGAATGTCGCGCCAGCCCTGGCGGACTTCGATCCAGATGCGGGAAAGGACGTAGCCATTGATGGCGTCGGCGACGAAGAGCGGCAGAAACGTGACGGCGATCCAGCAGGCCGTCCAGAAACTCGGAACCGCTTCGGTTTTCAACAGCAGCACGAAACTGCCGAGAACGCCGGCCATGGTCGAGGCGTTGCTGCCCACGGCCAGGCCAAAGCTGGCCTTGAGTTTTTCGATGTGGTCGGCAGATGGGTTCATGGTGAGCGCTCTCGAATGTAGCATCGATCGACAACCCGCACAAGATGACGGGTTGCGGGAATTGGACAACGCCTGCGGCATGGGGTAAAATGTGAAGCATGATCAAGCGAACACCGTGGTTACTGTGCGTCGTAGCCGTGTTTTTCGGGCTCGGTCCGGCGTTGTGGGGAGCCGGCTTGGCCATTGGTGATCCGGCGCCGGAGTTTGCGCTTCCCGACCTTTCGTCGCAGCCGATCAGTCTCAGCCAACTGCTGCCGCATGGGCCGGTGTTGTTGAGTTTCTTTGCGTCGTGGTGCCCGGGGTGCAACAAAGAGTACCCGATACTGCTCGACCTGGCGCGCGATCCGGAGCTGGCCAGTTTTTCGCTCGTGGGTATCGACCTGCGCGAGCCCCCCGAAGCGGTCGCCGGTTTCGTGGCGAGTTGGGGCCAGGCTTTCCCGCTGGTGCTCGACCGCGACGGCTTCGTGACCACCAAGGTCTACAAGATCCGCAGTATTCCTGCCCTGGTGTTGATTGACAGCACCGGGGCGGTTCGTTACATTGGAGGGGCGCTGGGGCACGATGAACTGAAGACGCGGATGCTCGAGTTGTGCGTGGGCGCATCGAGCACGTTGCCCGCATGGCAACATCGCCAGGATCAGCGCCGGCGCTTTGATTTCTTGCACGACCGGTTCGATCTGATGCACTGATTGTGGGTTAAGGTTCGCGTCGCGAAGCGATGCGATGATAAGTCGGATACAAGGAGTAACGAGAATGCGGCGTTTTGGTCTGTTGGCGGTGGCTTTGGTGGCAGTGTTGTGCTGGGTGTGTTCGCCGGCTTTGCTGGCTCATGGCTCCGGGTGCGGCACCGGTTCGGGTTCCGGCAGTTGCAGCGGCGACTCCTGCCCGGTCGACAAAGACGGCTGCGGCAGCGGCGACGGTTCCGGTAGCGGTTCGAGTTCCGGTTGCGGCAGTTGCGGTGGGTGCGGTCATGACCACAAGTGCGACACGGGTTGCGGTACCGGTGACGGTTCCGGGTCCGGCAGTTGCAGTGGTGACTCGTGCTCGACCGATGAAGCGCGGTGCGGTTCCGGCCACGGTTCGGGCTCGGGCAGCGGTTCGAGCTCCGGTTGTGGCAGTTGCGGCGGTTGCGGTCACTGATTTCGTTCATCGCTCGCTGCGGCGAGTTTTCATACCGACGAGGACCGGGGTGACCCGGTCTTCGTCATTTACGGGCATCGCGGTGCGAGACGGCCGTTCAGCGAGTAGCGCTTGACGACAGACAACAAACCCAACCATCCCCCCGGCATTGCGCCCAGTCGGGCGGAGCGGGCAGCCGCCGTTGCCGGCCTGGCGCCGGCCGGCACGCCGCAGGTGAAGCCGCGTCCGGTGGGTGTGGGGACCGTCATGCCCGAGAAGGTGTCGCGCGATTTTCTGGTGGTTTCGGCGCTCACGTTGCTGTCGCGCATCACGGGTTTCGTGCGGGTGGCGGTGTTCGCCTGGTGTTTCGGCGGTGGTGAGGCGGCCGATGCGTTGACGTCGGCGCTGATCCTGACCGATATCCTGTACCGGTTTCTCGCCGATGGCTTGATCTCGGGCCCGGCGGTGCCGATTTTCGTGCGCCGGTTGAAAGACCCGGAAGCGCTGTCACGTGCTTACGGCACGTTGTTGCGGGCAGTGGTGTTGATCTTTTTGCCGATCGTGGTTTTGTTGATGCTGACGGCGTCACCGGTGTGCGCGGTGCTGTTCCCGGGGTTCGGGCCGGCGCGGCAGGCCATGACCTCGTGGCTGTGGTTGCTGTTGGCGCCCTATCTGCTGTTCTCAGTGGTTTCGGGGCTGATGACCGCCTTTCTCAACGCATCGGGGTGGTTTGGTCTGCCCGCGGTGGGGCCGACGCTGGTGAATGTGGCGGCGATCGTGGGCATCGTTGTTGCCGGTCCCGGAAACTCCACCGTGGTGGCCGTGGCCATCGTGGCCGGTGCGATCGTGCAGATGCTGTGGCACGGCTGGCTGGTAGCGCGCACAGGCATTGTAGGCGGGGTCGGCAACTGGCGCGTCGTCGATCCCGAGGTCTTGCAGGCATTCTGGCGTGATTTTTTGCCGATCGGGGGTTGGGTTTTCCTGACGCCGATCGTGCCGTTGCTCGAGCGCTATCTGCTGTCGTCGTCGGCCGTGGGGTCGGTGGCGGCGCTCGATTACACCGACAAGTTGGTGAGTCTGCCAGTCGGATTGATCGGCATCAGCCTGGCGTCGGTGGTCTATCCGCGCCTGGCGAAAATGAGCATGCATGTCTCGCTCGATCGCCTGTTCGATTTCCTGCTCGATTCGCTGATGTTGTTGTCTCTTGTATTGACACCCATCGTCCTGGTCATGGCGGCGGGGGTTACGCCGATCGTCGAGTTGGTCTACCGGCGCGGGGCGTTCGACGCGCACACCACCGAGTTGACGGTGACGATATTGCGCTCGTATGTATGGGCGGTGCTGCCGATGTGCCTGGCGATGGTGCTGAATCGCGCCTTTTTCGCCCGCGGCCGTGCCAACGTGGCGTTTTATGTCGCCCTGCTATCGCTGTTCGTGCAGGTCATGATGGATCTCTACCTGGTGCCGTGGTATGGGGCGGCGGTCCTGGGATGGTCGGCGCTGGCGGCGCGGTGGATTCAGGTTGTGGTGCTGCTGGTGATGCTCGATCTGATCGGGCGG
>CAZADH010000075.1:9516-15166 GCA_964483805.1 uncultured bacterium | reverse complement strand
CGTGGATCCTCGCAGTCGTGGCTTTCGCCGTTCCGGCCATGTCGCTAGGCATTCTCACCGGGTCGTGGGCCGAGAACTTTGTAGCGCGGTTGGGGCAGGAATTCGGCCGGGTGCCGGGATTGGCGGTGGCCCTGCTGTTGGCCTATGCCTTGTGGGGTCCACCGGCCTGGATCACCCTGCGCGAGCGGTTCGTCCGCTTCTTCATGCGGTAGCGACGCGCCCGCCCTCTCCAACCAAAAAACAGCGCCCCGCACCATCTGGTGCGGGGCGCTGCACAGTCAGCGGTTGGCAACTCCGGCCACGCTGCTTCTGGGTATGTATTGACGATGTATGTTCGAGGAGACGCCCTACTTGCCGCGACGGGCGTTCTTGCCGCCGACCCCGTTGAAGATCATTTCGCAGACCAGATCGACGTTGTCGTAGATGTTCTTGGGCTGGCGGTGCCGCAGCCAGTGATACATCAGGAACTGCATCATGCCCAGCGTCGCGTAGATCATCCGCTCGGGGTCGAGTTTGGTGTTGACCTGCCCACGTTTCTGGGCGGTGCGAATCTCGCTGACGGCCCACAAGGCAGCGTTCATGTAGCGGTCGGCCAGTTGTTGGCGGAGCTGCGTATCGGGAACGTGGGAGTCGTGGGTGAACAAGCGGAAGAACATGAAGATGTCGGGGTTCTCGCTCAGTTGCTCGAAATAGGTGCGAATCGCTTCCCGCGTGCCTTTGGCGAAATCGGCGAAGTCGGCGCGTTCACGAATCGAGCGTTCGAGGCGTTGCAGAATGTGGTCGAATACCCCGAGAAACAGCCCCTCTTTGTTGCTGTAATGGCGGTAGATGGTGGCTTTGCCGACCCCGGCCTCTTTGGCAATGTTCTCGACGTTGGCGGCGTGGTAACCCTCGTTGGAGAACTCACGGAGGGCGGCGGTGAGCATGCGATTCTGGCGGTCGATCTGTTTGGGGGTTGGCATATTGCCTCCTTGTCGAAACGAGAACTCAGACGTTTCGAGTTTTATTACGATTCGCGATGTTTGTCAACCAAGGTTCGTTCGTTGCCGCACGATCAGCGGACGATGAGACCGGCAAAGAGGTTGACCAGGACCTCCCGCAGGAGCACGAGAATGGCCGGCAGACCAATCAGCAGGAGCGTGCCGACCATGCCTTGTCCTGAGATTGGCCATTCGGGGATCTTTTCGAGTTGTTCGTGCGTTTGCGACAGGTGCGCGTATTTCTCGATGGTCTCGGGGTCACGGCGTGCGAGCATCGTGGTTTCGGCCACGTCGAGCTCGCGTTCGACGCAGTCAATGACGGCGCGCTTGCGCTCGACGAGCAGTTGATGGATTCCCCACTGCGGCACGAAGAAATAGAGAAGTGACGCCACGCAGGCGGCGCCGTAGAGACCGGTGATGAAGATGGCCTCGAAGATCGCCTCGATACTGGCGCCGAAGGGGCCGCGTGCAGGGTCGAGCAGCCAGCCGGGCAGAATACGCAATACGTGGTAACCCGGCCAGGGGGCGCCGTTCCAGGCATAGATGATATCGAGGGCGAAGACGACGATGGCGGCAAAACCGAAGAAGAGCGCGGCCAGCAGTGCGACTCTGAGATAGAAACTGCTGACGATGGCGATGTCGTGGCGTGTCATCTGGCCGAGGCGGGCGGCATCACCGAGTTGGCGCACGATCTCGCTGTAGCGGCCGACGAGGGCGCTGGCATTGAGGATGAGGCAGAACCCCACGAACAGCCAGGCCAGGAAGAGCGCATCGAAAGTGGCGGACGCGAAAGGGGTCAGGTAGTCGAGGCAGGTGTAGCGCAGGGAGATGGCGACCGTTGCCAGAATCGGCGGCATGACCACGAGCAGGCGTCGGCGGTGAAAGGTGACGGACTGAGCGGTCAGCAGCCGATCGAGGTCGGGGTTTTTGCCGGCGAGGCGGGTCTGCAGGTCGTGAAAGCGGCCGGCCAGCATCAATGAGAGGGCGCCGGCATACGCAAACCCGGCAACCAGACACAATTCGTGCGACCAGAAGATCGTTTCGGCCGGCCAGACCAGGCGGCGCAGCAGCACGAGGCCCAACCAGGATGCCGGAACCAGCGCCAACACGGCAAAGGTGGCGCGACGCGCCGTGGCAAACAACCACGAGTAGGGGGGGATCAGGCCGGGGGTCGGGCTGCTGGCGGGAAACCAGTGGTCGAGATTCATCGGTTATCGTCTATCATGAACGCCGGTGCCTCGGCAACCCGACCGCCCTCGATGAACGGGACAGCAACGACAGGATCGTGACCCGGGCAAAAAAGGAAGGTCGCGCAAAAAAGTGGCGTCGACACGGGCAGATCGGTAGAATGTTGGCCATCCAGCGCCGGTGACGGCGCGCAGCAGAGGTGGGGATGCCGATGGTCCGACGTCTGGTTTCGTTGCTCCGATTGCCCGAGACCCGGGCGATGGGGCCGTTGGACGACGCCGGCAATCAAGCGTTGATGCGCCGGATTCTCGCGCGCAAACCGTTGCTGCGAGCGGTTTACCACGATTTCTACCGCCAGATCCTCGCTGGCGTCGACGGCCGGAAACCGGTGGTGGAGCTGGGCAGCGGTGTCGGGTTTCTGCCGAAGTTGCGGCCCGATGTCATCACGTCCGACATTCTGCCGTATCAGGGGCTCGACCTGTCGTTCTCGGGACTGGCACTGCCGTTCCGTTCCGGCAGTGTCGGGGCGTTCGTCATGGTCGATGTCTTTCACCACGTGCAGGATGCGGGGCGTTTTCTCAAGGAGATGTCGCGTTGTTTGCAGCCGGGTGGGCGGATCGTCATGGTGGAACCGGCCAATACGCGGTTCGCCCGTTTTGTCTATCGAAAATTCCACCACGAGGGGTTCGATCCGGAGGGCGCGTGGACCATGCCATCGGGTGGGCCCCTGTCGCAAGCCAACATGGCGTTGCCGTGGATCGTGTTTTCGCGCGACGAGGGCGTGCGGCAACAGCGCTTTCCCGAGTTGCGGGTATTGGCGCGCCGCTACCACTCGCCGCTGCAATACCTGGTAAGCGGTGGTCTGTCGCTGCGGCAGTTGTTGCCGTCGAGTCTGTACGGGCCATTGCGGCAGGTGGAACGGTGGTTGTCGCCGTGGGCCCGCATCCTGGCAATGTTCGTCACCGTCGAGATCGAGAAAGCGACGACCGCGGGCCGGCCCTGAGCGGGCAAGGGAGGAGACCATGATCAGTCATCTGCGCCGACGTCTGGCCGAGATTGTCGGCCGGGAGATATCGGCTTTCAGTAGGTATTATGACCGTGTTATCCAATGGCGGCCGTTGCCGCACGACGACGGTGCGGTGCTCGACGCGATCGAGTGTCCGATCAAAGAGCGGCTGGGTGGGGACGAACCGATGCCCTGCCAGCAAGGGCGCACCGAGGAGCGGACGGTGGTGTTGCTGAACGGCAACTTCAATCACCACCTCGACATCCAGGGATTGCTGGCTGAGTTGAAACCGGCGCTGTCGCGCAACTCGCGGGTGGCGTTGGTGGCGTACAACCCGTATTTGCGCTGGGTGTTCGGCTTGGCCGCGCGGCTGGGCCTGCGCCGGGGCGAGTTGCCCGGCACGTTCGTGACCCGCGACGTCTTGGCGAACCTGGCCCGGTTGGCCGGTTATGAAATCGTGCGTTTACGACCGGTGGGTTATGTGCCGCAGGGCCTGCCGTTTGGGCTCGGACGGTTACTCAACCGCCTGTTGCCGGCGGTGCCGTTGGTGCGGTGGTTGAGTCTGACCAATGTTATCGTTTTGCGGCCGATCGTGCCCGAGACGCGGTGGCCGTCGTTGTCGATCATCATTCCGGCGCGCAACGAACGCGGCAATATCGAGGCGGCCCTGCAACGGTTGCCGACGTTGGGCGATGCGAGGATCGAGATCATTTTCGTCGAGGGGCACTCGACCGACGGAACCTGGGACGAGATCAAGCGGGTCGAGGCGTTGTATGGCTCGCGTATTGCAATCAAGTCGCTACAACAGACAGGCAAAGGCAAAAACGATGCGGTGCGCTTGGGCATGGCGCATGCCACCGGTGAACTGGTGACGATTCTCGACGCCGACCTGACCATGCCACCCGAGATGCTCGGCCGTTTCTACGAGGCCTGGCGCTTGGGGCAGGCTGACTTTGTCAACGGCAATCGCCTGGTCTATCCGATGGAGGACGAGGCGATGCAGTTCCTCAACTGGCTCGGCAACCAGTTCTTCGCCAAGGCGCTCAGCCTGGTACTCGACGTGCCGTTGGGTGACTGTCTCTGCGGGACAAAACTGCTGGCGCGACACGACTACCGGCGCATGCAGGCGTGGCGCGAGGTGTTCGGCGACTTCGACCCGTTTGGTGACTTCGAATTCCTGTTTCCGGCGGCCGAACTGGCCTTGGGGGTCGCCGACATTCCGATTCACTATAAGGCGCGCGTCTATGGAACGACCAACATCAGCCGCTTCACCCACGGTTGGATGTTGCTCAAGATGACCGCGGTCGGTCTCTGGCGCGTGCGCATGGGCAAGGTCGGCTGACATGTGCGGGACTTTCGGGGGGAGATGAAGCGATGAAGCAAACCGACGAATTGAGTTTCGGCAAAGGGGTGCTGGTGGTCACGGCGTTTGCCGTGGTCGTGGCGATTGCCTTCGGATTTGTCGTTCCGTCGAAGGACCAGATGTCGGCGGCGTTTCACGACTGGGGTTTCACCTTCATCTTCGTGACATTCCTGTTGTGGCTCTTGACCATACCGGGTCCCGTACCGACCTGGGAGCAGGTCGTGGCGTTCGGCCGTCGGCACGGTCTGGTCTTGGTGGCGACAGTGGTGCTGGTGGGGAGCATGTTTCTTGCCAGTCCGCCGCGGTTCAGGATTCTTGCCGACGAAACGAATCTGCTGGGAATGGCCTCATCAATGTATGACCATCATGGCTTTCAAAACCCAACAGAACAATTGTTTTATTTCGATGGTGTTTGCGAAACGGTAACCACGCAGTGGGACAAACGCACCTTGTTTTTCCCGTTTATGATCTATCTTGCCCACGTTTTTCTGGGCTATAGCGCCAGCAACGTGTTTCTGGTCAATGCCGTCGCCGGCGTGGCGGCACTGTTTCTTTTCTACTTGCTGTTGCATCGGTGGTTTTCCCGGTTTATTTCGGCATGCGGTATGGTGATGCTGGCAACGTATCCGGTGGTGGTCATGTGGGTCACTTCCGGCGGCTTCGAGATTCCCAACCTCGCTTTTGCTCTCTTGGCCTTTCTGCTGCTCGACGATTTTCTGCGGGCGCCCACGGCACGCAAGGGTGAGTTCCTGGTGCTGACCCTGCTGCTGTTGGCGCAGATCCGCTATGAGTCGGCGTTGTTCGTGTTGATCCTGCTGCCGATCGTGGCCTGGGGCATGCCGGCGGCCGAGTGGCAGAACCTGTCGTGGCGCGCGCCGGTGATCCCCTTGCTGTTTCTGCCGATTCCGTGGCAGCGGTTGACCTCGTTCAATCAAGATTTGTTTCAGATGGAGGCCGGCAAGCCGGCGTTCCATGTCATGTGGCTGTGGAAGAACCTGGAGAATGCCCGAGACTTCTTCAGTGGCGCGCAGCCGAAATTCGGAACGGTGCCGTTGATCTGGTGGTTGGCGTTGGTCGGGGTGGTGGTCGTCGTATGGCGCCTGGTCACGACCT
>CAZADH010000075.1:8038-9506 GCA_964483805.1 uncultured bacterium | reverse complement strand
AGTGCGGGCGCCGCAGTGGGCACCGTGGTGCTGCAGAGCGCGGTACTGTTCAACTACTTCTGGGGCAACTTGACTCTGCAATACGCATTGCGACTCGGCATCGTCTTCCTGCCTTTCGTGATTGTTCTGGCCGTGTTCGTGATCGATTGGGTCACCGAGAGCGGTCGTTGTCGTCGCAAATACGTGGTCGTTCCTTTGCTTGGCTTGCTCTGTTTCCACTGGTCGGTGGCCGGGAAGAACGAGGCGGTGCGGGAGATCTTCTTCTATCGGGAGTTCCGCTTGGTTTCCGAGTGGTTGCGGACAAATCTGCCGAAGCAAGATGCCATCGTGGTTTCGGATCTCTCGAATCTGTATACGCCGTTCCGCTACAGCGTCGTCAGTTTCGGGACGATCAATGCCTGTCCCGAGGCCTGGGTGGAGCGGGTGAAGCGGCATCTGTTCCAGTCGCTGTTGACCGTGCAGAAGATCCGTTACAGCGATGGACAGCCGTCGGTCGGCACCTTCTTGTCCGAGAAGTTCCTGGCCGAGAAGTTGTTCGAGACCCAGTTGAATGCTGAAGAATTTTTGCGGATCTCGCGAATCGTGTCGTTGCGGCCCCCGGCGCCGCCCGCCTCGGCGGCGGCCGAGGTGGCGATGCCGGTTGCTGCGCCGCCGGGCAGCGTGACGGTGCAGGCCACCGCGACCGTGGTCGTGCCGATCGCATCCGGGACATTCGGGCAGTAGCTGTCGCCGGCCGCGACGGACGCGGGTCCGCGTCGGTTCGGTCCATTTTGAGGTGGGGAGGTTGAGCATGGGGACCGCGGTCACCCGACGGGTCTGGTTGGTCCTGGCGATTCTTGCTGGCGCCTGTGCTTGCTGGCAGGTCGGGCGGGCCGAGACCGTGGGCGCCAGTTTGCCGGCCGCTGTGCCGCTGGTGGCGGTGGCAGCGCCGCCCGCTCGAGAGGGCGGCGCCGTGGTCGCGTCGCTCGTCGAGGGCCTGGAGCAGAGGGTCGCACCTGGGATCCGGGCGAACGCGGGCGACGGATTCGATCCGAGTGCGGGGCCTGATGTGGCGACGGTCGGGATCTTTCTGGTGAACATCAATGATATCGATGTGAAATCATCGGTGTTTATGCTCGATTTCTACATTTGGTTCCATTGGCGGGGCGAGTTGGACCCGTCGACGAGTTTCGAGTTTCTCAACGTCGTCGACCGCTGGGGGATGACGCGCGACGCGATCTATGGTGAACCCGAGGTGCTCGCGGATGGAAGTAAATACCAGATATTTCATGTGCAGGGAAAGTTCAATCGCAAGTTCGACCTGCGCGACTATCCGCTCGATGTGCAGACGTTGCCGATCGAAGTCGAAGACAGTCGCCACCAGGTCCAGCGGTTGACCTATCGGGCCGATGTCGCCGGCAGCCAGTTCGATCCGGCGATTTCGGTGCCGGGTTGGTCGATCGACCGGCACACGGCGGTGGCCAATGAG
>CAZADH010000075.1:1195-8028 GCA_964483805.1 uncultured bacterium | reverse complement strand
ATCCCACCGATTTCGGCCGGCCGCAGTTTCAGCGGCCGGGTGCACCGCCACGTGGTGAGCGCTATGCTCGGTTTACCTTTGCGGTCGAGGTGTCGCGACCCTGGGGGCCGTATCTGTTTCGCATGTTGGTGCCGTTGTTGGTCGTGTTGTTTGCCAGTTTCGTGGTGTTTCTGCTGTCGGGAAAATACGTCGATGCGCGCATCGGCATTTCGGTCACGGCACTGTTGACGGCCGTGGCGCTGCATCTGACCGTGTCGGCCGATCTGCCGCAGGTCGGTTACATCCGCTTGATCGATCGCATCTACAACCTGGTCTACGCGGTGATCTTCGTGACGTTGCTCGAGTCGGTGGGCGTCATTCATTGGCACGACATGGGGCAGCACGCGTGGGTGAAAAAGCTCGATCGCTGGTGCCTGATCATCATGCCGACCGTGTCGGTGGTGGGGTTGTTGGTGCTGATCGCCTGGCGATAGGGAGCGGCGATAGTATTGTTATGGGCAATATATCGTAAATACACAACGCCCGCCGGGGTTTCCCCGGCGGGCGTTGGGCGTAGTGCCTGCCGTCAGCCCTGGATCGAGCCGAGGATGCGGATGCCCAGGTGGCGGAAGAGATCGTGGCTCTTGCGGATGTCGGCGAGCGATTCCTCCTCGCGATGCAGGAAGATGGCGGCGCCTGCCCGGGCGGCGAGAATGCCGGCGTCACCGCCGGCCGTGACGGCCGGCGTGTCGATGAGCACGAGGGTGTAGCGGCCGCGCAGTTGGCGAAGCACATCGGCCATGGCCCTGCCGTTGATCAACTCGGTGAACGTCGGCGGTACCGGACCGAGCGCGAGCAGGTCGAGATTGGCGAAGCGGGTCTTCTGCAGCATGGTGTCGTCGATCTTGCCGCCGGCGGCGAGGGCGGTGGTGAGCCCCTGGCGGTTTTCGAGGGTGAACAGCCGGTGCAGAGCGGGGCGGCGGCAGTTGCCGTCGACGATCACCGTGCGGTAGCCCGCCTCGGCCAACGAGACGGCGAGGTTGGCGGCGAGCGTGGTTCGGCCCTGGCCTTGCCGATTCGAACAGATGGCGATGCTGCGGACGCCATGCTCGGCGAGCATCCCCTGCAGACGGTCGCGCAGGTCGTGGAAAGCCGCGGTAGCGTTGGCCTGCTCGGCGGTTGCGGCCGCGTCGGTCGGCGTTGGCGTTGCGGTTGGATCGGTGGGGGCGGCAGCGTCATCCCTATCGCCGTCGTCGATGGCCGGCGGCAGGCGCAGTGGCGCGTGTCCGAGAATCTGGGTGTCGATCAGTTGGCCCGGGGTGTTGCCACCACCGAGACCGGCGAAACGGGCGGCATTCTGGACCGCCTCCGGCGCCACGAGCGGCACCACCTGGACCGGTCGGGGCTGTGGCGTGTACAGCAAGACGAGTGACAACAGCAGGCCGGTGGCCAGCGCCAGGGCGAGACGCTGGGCGAGGCTGCCGCCGATGACCTTGAACTGGCGCTCGCCGGCGTTGAGCACTTCGATGCGGCCGATGGCAACCGAGCGGTTCAGGTTGAGTTGTTCGATGCGAGACAGCACCTGTTGCTGCAGATTGCGCAGCACCGTCAGGCGTTGTTCCCGTTCCTGGGGGTCGACGGCCGGGGCTTTGGGGGCGGCGGCGTCGAGATCGCGTTGGATGCCGGTGAGTTCCTCGGACAGTGTCTGAATGGCGCGCTCGAGGCGGGCAATCTCAGGATTGATTTGCGATTCCGGCTGCGGTGGACAGTCGCGCAACCGCTGTTCGAGCGCAATCACCTGGTCGCCGGCGGCACGGACTTTGGGGTGTTTCTCGCGGTAACGGGTGAGCAGCAGTTCGTAGTCGCGCCGGGCGTTGCGCAGCAGGGTCTGTAGCGTGGTTCGCTCGGCGTTGGCGTTCTTGACCGGGAGTTCGCGCGGCGTGATCGCCAGCTTGCGATTGGCTTCGGCAATGGCGATGGCGATTTCCTGTTTGCGAGTCTCGAGTTGGGCGATTTGGGCGGAGGGAATGATCGTGCCGGCTTCGCTGCTGTTGGTCAGTTCGTTGATCTTGCCGGTGAGCAGCGTTCTGCGCTGCTCGAGCGAGGCGAGTTCCTGGCGTTCGTTGGCATTGGCAAAGCCGAGAAACTGATCGGAGAGCGTTGACACCAGGCTGTCGATGAGCTTGGGCAGTGCGTCGTGCTGATTGAGTCGGACCGTGAGGTCGACCATGTCGCCGCCGGCATTGGCGAATTCACAGAAGCTCTCAGGGATCGCGTCGAGTCCGGCCGCCTTCAGCGCCCGCTCGACCAGATCGCTCTGGCTGAGGATACCGCGCATGGTGGCCGCATAATCGTGGCGTTCGGGACCGACGTCGTTGGCGACGACCCGCAGAAGTGCGCGTGACTCGACCACCGGGGGCGACCAATGGTGGGCGGCGACGGTCAGAGCGATACACAGCAGGACGATGCCGACGGCGGCCAACTTGTGGGTGAGCAGGCTGCGAAACAAACTGCCGATCAGCGATTCCTGGTTCATGGTGCCTCCTTGGTGCTGCGGGCGGTTCGGTTCTGACCGGTAGTCGCCCGGGCATGCGCAGAACAATAGCTACCTCTGTCGTATCGGCATGTTGAGCGCGATCCATGAGGCGAAACGCGGGACGGCAGAGTCTCAGGGGGCGGGCGGCGGAAACGGGGATGGTCGCCGCTCAGGGGTGCCGACCGATGAGTATCCAGGTCACGTCGTCGTTCTGAGCGTTTGTGCCGGCTGGGGCCGACGCGGGGTCGGCCGTCGTGGCGCGGCACAGGGCGTCGTGGACGGCGTCGAGACCGGCCGGCGCGTGTTGTGCCAGCAGGTCGCTCAGTTGCGCGGCGCCATGTTCGCCCAGGGCTTTGGTCACGCCGTTGGTGGCCAGCAGCAGGAGACTGGTCGGGGCAAGGGTGAGTTCCGTCGTGTATCGACTCGGTGGCACCAGGGCCGGTGCCGGGCCGGCTGGGACGTCTTGGGCCGGTTGCTGCCCGAGCGGGCGGGTGGCCGGTCCGAGCGCTTCGACCCGGCCGGCGGCAAAAAGCAACGGCGGCGGATTGCCGGCGTTGAGCAACTGGAGTTGCGGGTCGGCGAGGGTGACCAGGGTGACGGCAATGCCGAGGGTGTTGTCCTGCAGGGTAGCGATCGCCGTGTCGATGGCGGCGGCATGGTCCGGCAGGGTGGCGTCGGCGCCGCAAACCCGCAGGCTCGAGCGCGCCAGTTGCAGGGTCGATGCCGCCTGGATCCCATCGTGGAATGCGTCGTTGAGGGCGATGAGCGTTCCGTGTTCATGCGACCAGATGTCGAGGAGGTCACCCTTGATACGGGGGGCGAGACGACACGAGAATCGCAGTGAAAACTCGCCAATCAAGCGGATATCGGGGTCAGGGAGCAATCTTTCGTAAATACGTCGGGCCCAGCGCAGTTCCTGGACATCGCGATCGCGTGCGACCAGTTGGGCAACGAGGTCGACGTTTTCGAGCGCGGGGCCGATCTCGGCGGCGACGGTCGCGGCCAGCGACAACTCGGCCGCCTCGTAGGGCAGTCGCGTGGCTTTGGCGCCGAAGAAGATGGCCCCAAGGCAGGCGTCGGTGGCGCGAACGGGAATGACATGGCGAAAGCCTGCGTCTTTCCAGGGCTGAAAAGATGCGAGTAGATCGGTGCGGTTCTCTTCGCTGCAGTTCTCGACGAGCGCATCGAGGTCGTCAATGTCGGGCCAGTCGAGGGGCAAAGGCGTTCCGGATGGCAAAGGCAGCGGGATCGCCGGCGGCACTGCCGGCGGCACTGCCGGCGGCGTGGTCGTGGCACCCGGTCCGGCCGGCGGCATGCCACTGTTCGTCGGGTTGGCATCGGGCCAGGCGAGCAGAGTGCCGTCACGCAACTGCACGGCGGCACTTTGGAAGCGCAGGATCGGTTGCGTCGCGGCCAGCATTTCCTGGAGCACCCCGTGGCGCGAATTGGCCCGGTGCATGGCGCCGAGTATCTCGCGCATGACCGTGGGTACGTCGATGGTGCGACGGCCGAAGACGCGGTTGACCAGGCCGTGGAAGAGATCGCGCAGGGGTGCGAACACGGCGGCGATGACCAGGGTGATGATGATCGTCGAGACCAACCCGGGCAGTTGGAGAACGTTCTGTAGGCCGTTCTCGAGCAGTTCGAGGATGGCGGCGAGAATGCCGGTCAACAACGTGTAGACGAGGCCGAGACAGATCAGGGCGTCGACGCCGAGCAGGTTGTAGCGCAGAATAGCGTAGCCGAGAACCACGGCCATGATGATGCCGAAGAATGGAAATACACCGTATGGATAAAATATGACACCCGGTCCGGCCATGAACCAGCGCCCAAACAGGACGAACAGCGAACCGGCGGCCGCCGGCAGCAGCAAGCCGACGATGGTGTAGCGCAACCGTTTGATCTGATACTCGGTCACCGCTTTGCGGGCCGATCGTGACAACGACCAGAGGGCCAACAGCATGTAGCCGACGATGACGCCCTTGACCAGCCACATATACGGGCCGATGGTGAGCAGGGCATACCGGTCGTAGATGCGGATCTGCTGCGGCATGAACCCGAACCAGGTCAGCACGAGCACGACGAACAGCGGCGTGGCAAGCAACCAGCGGCGGCGACCGGAGTCGAGAATGATGGCTTCGCGGTGGCGCGACGGAAAGAGGGCGGTGAAATGCGCGAACAGATAAGGAAGAACCAGGGCGGCCGACAGCAGCAGACGAATGGGCCAGAGCGTGTGCCCGTGCCAGAGCATGAGCATCTCGGCGCTGTCCCAGGTCGCGTACCACCAAAGGAGCAGGGCAAAGACCTGGTTCACCGTCTTGCCGGGTGCCCGATGCAACACGAGCACGGCCAGCAACACGTGCGTGACCAGGGCGACGCCGCCGAGGGCAAAGAGCGCGGTCATGCGGGCGGCGCAGTCATGCCGGGCGCCGCTCTAGTTCAGTGCGCCTGCTTGGCCTTCTCGCCGCCGGCGACGAAACTCTTGATCGTCGAGGCCACGTAGTCGAGCGACTCGGCCGGCAGCTCGGGATACACCGGCAGCGCGAGGGTCTCTTGCGAGGCGCGCTCGGACTCGGGGAAATCGCCGGCTTTGTAGCCCAGACTGCGGAAACACTCTTGCAGATGCAGCGACAGCGGATAATACACGGCACAGCCGATCTCTTTGCTGGTGAGATGCGCCTTCAGTTCGTCGCGGCGGGGCACCCGGATCACGTACTGATTGTAGATGTGGTAGCAGCCCGGGCTCTCGACCGGAGTGACGATCTCGCTGACGCCCGCCAACAGCCGGTTGTAGGCCGCCGCGTTGCGGCGGCGCCCTTCCGACCACTGGTCGAGGTGGGGCAACTTGACCGACAGCACCACGGCCTGCAGCGCATCGAGACGGCCGTTCATGCCGACGAAGCGATGAATGTAGGTCTGCTCGGTGCCGTGCACGCGCAGGATCTTCATGCGGTCATGCAGCGCGCTGTCGTTGGTGGCAACGAGGCCGCCATCGCCGAAGCCGCCGAGGTTCTTGCTCGGGAAGAAACTGAAGGCCGACACCGTGCCGATGTTGCCGGCCTTTTTGCCCTTGTAACTGGCGCTGATGGCCTGGCAGGCATCTTCGAGAACGGGAATTCCATGCTTCTGGGCGATGGCGTTGATGGCGTCCATGTCGGCGCACTGGCCGTAGAGATGCACGGGAATGATCGCCTTGGTGCGCTTGGTGATCGCGCGCTCGAGCAGTTCGGGGTTGATATTATAGGTGTCGCGGCGGATGTCGACGAAGACCGACTTCGCGCCCAGGCGCGCAATGGTACCGGCGGTGGCAAAGAACGTGTATGGGGTGGTGATGATCTCGTCACCGGCTTCGATGCCCAGTGCCATCAGCGCCAACAACAACGCATCGGTGCCCGAGGAAACGCCAAGGGCGTGCTTGGTGCCCAGGTAGGCGGCCAGCTCTTTTTCGAGCTTTTCGACCCGGGGGCCGAGAATGAAAGCCTGGTTCTCCATGGTCTCGAGAACCACCGGGATCACCTGGTCTTTGATCTGGGCGTATTGGGCTTTGAGATCGAGCAAGGGGACTTTCACGTTGTTGTCTCCACGGTTATGCACAAGATGGCCTGCATGCTTGGCAGGCAAACGCAATGGCAGCATTATACCGGTCTCTCGTGCCGATGGGAAGAGATCCATCGCGTTTTTGTGCTATACTGACGGCCCGTTTGTGGGCGGCGCGCTTGCGGTCCGCCGATTCACTGAAAAGAACTGAGGGCGAGTCCCGTGCGTTTCGTTGATGAACTCGAGATCAATGTCGCTGCCGGTGCCGGTGGTGATGGAATGGTGGCGTTTCGGCATGAGAAGTTCATGCCGATGGGCGGTCCGGCCGGTGGCGATGGTGGCCGCGGCGGTGATATCGTGCTGGTGGCGAGCACGGATGTAAATACATTGTATGACCTCAGTTTTCGTCGTCTTTATCGGGCTGAGCCGGGCGGCAAGGGTGGTCCCCGCGATCTCACCGGGGCATCGGCCGCCGCCCTGGAAGTGCGGGTGCCGGTCGGCACGATGGCCTACGACCTCGAGAGCGGCGACCTGCTCGGCGACCTGGCGACAAAGACCTCGCGGCTGATCGTGGCCCGGGGGGGGCGCGGCGGGCGAGGCAACGCGCGGTTCGTCAACTCGGTGAACCGGGCGCCGCGTATGGCCGAGAAGGGCGAACCCGGGGAACAGCGGCGGATCAAGCTCGAACTGAAACTGCTGGCCGACGTCGGCCTGGTCGGCCTGCCCAATGCGGGCAAATCGACGTTGTTGTCGGTGGTGACCAACGCGCATCCGAAGATTG
>CAZADH010000075.1:0-1185 GCA_964483805.1 uncultured bacterium | reverse complement strand
ATCCGTTCACCACGCTCGTTCCGAGTCTGGGAATCGTCAAACACGGGACCCTGCCGTCGTTCTGCATTGCCGATCTGCCTGGGTTGATCGAAGGAGCCCATCTGGGCGAGGGGCTCGGACACCGGTTTCTGCGCCATGTCGAGCGCACCCGGGTGCTGGCCCATCTCATCGATCTGTCGCAGGTCACCGAGGGTGACGAAATGCGGTCGTTCCACGTAGTCATGGACGAGTTGCGGGCGTTCTCCGAGTTGTTGGCGACGAAGCCGCAGATCCTGGTGGCGACCAAGCTCGACCTGCCGGAGGCGCGGGACCGCTGGTCCGCTTTCGCCGCCGGTGCTGCCGAACTTGGCCTGCCGGCGATCGGTATCGCCAGTGCCACGCGGGAAGGGCTCGAGCCGCTGTTGATCGAGTTGCTCCGCCTGCTGGCGGCGACGCCGGCCGAGGCCGACGAACCTGAAGTGCCGCCGGTGAGTGATGAAGAACCGGTGTTCACCTACCTGCCGCCCTTCACGCTCGAGCCGGTGCCTGGCGGTGGTTGGCGGGTGCAAGGTGCCGAGATCGAGCGCTTGACCGCCATGACCGATTTCGCCAACGACGAGGCGGTCGGCCGGTTTCTCCGGATGGTCATGAAGATGGGGTTCGTCGACGAGCTGCGGGCGACGGTGCAGAGCGAGGATGACCCGGTGTTCATCGGCGAGATGGAGTTTGCGGCGCGGGAGTTTTACGGCTGATGCCGCGGCGCATCGGAATCTTCGGCGGCAGCTTCAACCCGGTCCACCGGCATCATGTCCGGCTGGCGATGGCGGCCCGCGACCAGTTGGGTCTCGACGAGGTGCGTTTCGTGCCGGTGTTCCGGCCGGTGCACAAGGCGCCGGCGACGCTCGCGCCATTTCCGGCACGGGTGACGATGTTGGGGCGTTCGCTCGAAGGAGAGGCCGGGTTGGTGGTCGATCCGATCGAAGGCGAACTCGCCGGTCCCTCGTTCACCATCCGCACGGTCAAGGTGTTGCAGCGGCGGTTTCCCGGGGCGCGGCTCATCGTCCTGATCGGCGGCGATTCGTTGGCCGACTTGCACACCTGGAGTCAGGTCGACCAACTGGTGCGGTTGGTCAAGTTCGGGGTGTTTGCCCGGCCCGGTGCGCAGGGGGATTACCCCGGCGCGCGGTGGCGGCCGATGGATGTGCC
>CAZADH010000074.1:4817-22865 GCA_964483805.1 uncultured bacterium | reverse complement strand
GATCGTTGGCCTGGGGCAGGGACTGCGTTGGTTGCAGGCCCGCGCGTTCAACCGGCGGGTTGAGCCGGGCGCTGTGGTCGAACTGGCAGCGGTGGCCGACCGCTTCAATGTGGTCATGGGTGACCTGCGCGACCTGCAGGTGGCCCGTTCGGTGCAGGAACAGTTGTGGCCGGTGGCCGGGCTGCACGGGGCCGACTGGGTGGTCGGCGGCCGGTGTGCCACCGCGGCCGACCTGGGTGGCGACCATCACGATTGGTTTGCCCTCCCCGACGGGCGCATTGTTTTCGGAGTCGGCGACGTCGCTGGGCATGGCATTGCCTCGGCGCTGGTCATGGCCTCGGCCAAGGTCGGTCTCGCCATGCAGGCGGCGGGTGCCGGCCGGCCCGGGGCAATGTTGTCGGCCATGAATGCGTCGTTTCACGCCCTGCTGGGTCGGGGGCGACCGATGACCTTCTGGCTCGGCATCTTCGACCCGCGCACGCGTCGCCTCGAATACGCCTGTGCCGGCCACAATTACCCGTTCGCGCTTGGTCCCGACGGCGAGGTGACGGCATTGGGGGTGCCCGGTTACCCGCTGGGCGCCCGACGTCATACAACGTATGCCGAAAACGTCTGCGTTCTCGCGCCGGGCAGTGCGGTTGCTGTCTATTCCGACGGGCTCATCGAAGCCCGGCAACCCGGCAGCACCGCAATGTTCGGTTATGACCGTCTGGCAGCGGCCGTGGCGCGGGGGGTTGCCGGGGTGGGGGAGTGTGGCGAGTCGGGGCCTGTCCGGGTGGTCGAGCGCGTCTTTGCCGAGGTGCAGGCCTGGTCGAATCTGGCCGTGCCGGAGGACGACCAAACCCTGGTCGTGCTGCTGGCCGGCGAGAAACCGTCGGTGGCGTCGACGGGGGGGGCCTCATGACCGCACAACGCTGGGTCACCTTGGCAGTGGTCGGGATCGCCTATATTGTATTGCTGGCGTGGTGGTCGGCCTGGGAGACGGCGCACCGGCAGCGGGAAGCCGCGGAGTCCCTCCAGGGCGCATTGAGGCGAATTGCGCGCACGACAACCCCGCGCGAGTATGGGGCGCTGCTGGCCAAGCGGATCTTCGCGGTTACCCTTGGCCGCGACGCTCGCGCGCCGGGGCTGGCCCGGGCCGTGGCGGCGCGCATGGCCGGTTATCCGCCGGGTCTCTTCGAGTTCTACGGGTTCACGGCAACGGCGACCCGTCTGGTCGCCTGGCCACCCACCGGGCGGCGCTACGAGGGCAACTTCGCCGGGGATCCGGGCAACCGCTGGGTCCTGGGCAAGGGTTTTCGCCAGCCGCGTTGGCGCAGCTACGACGATTGGACCGATCCGACCCTGTCGTGTCACTGGCGACGCGAGGATGCGGCGGCCGCTGGGCCGAACCGCTCGCGCTACGCTCTCGACCCGACGGTGCCTGATGCCTGGCGGGTGCAACATGGGCATCTCGTGGTGAATGAGCGGTGTGCACCGCGCCATGCGCTGGTGTTGCGAGAGCTGGCCGCCCTGCGGCGGCGGGGGTGGAACGTGGGCGCGCTCGACCGCCTGCAACCCCACGCGCGTTGGCTGCCTGCGGGCATGGGCATGACGGCGGTGCAGGGACTGGTGGACCGGCATTTCACCCGGCCGGGTTGGGCGATGCGGTCGGGCGATGACCTCGTCGTGCTCGTGCCGTGGCAAGAACGATTGATGCTGGTCGGCGTCGTGCCGCGCCCACGACCGTGCCCGGGGCCGTGGGTGGCGCTGCCGGTGTTGGTGGGCCTCTTGCTCTGGCGCCGGTGGCGAGGGCCGCCGCAACCCGGCGTCGGTCTACTGCCACTGCTGACCGTGACCGTGACCATTGCCGCCGGCATACCGCTCCTGATCACGCTCGGGTTCTGGTGGTACTACCGCGACAGCCGTGAGGCGGCGGTGCGCCACGCGTTGTTCGAAACGCTCGAACAAACATTGATCAACATCGACGCGCAGATGCCCGAGGTCGTGCGCGAGCGCGAGCGGCGGTATCTCGAGGTGCTCGCGCGCTTCACCCGCGACCGGTCCGCGGTGCTGCGCGATCTGGCAGCGATGGAACTGGCGACGGTGTTCGACAGTTGCATGATCGTCAGTTCGGCCGGCCGCCACCTGCGCGACTTTTCGACCATGCCGCCGGAGTTACGCCGGCTCTTTGGCCTGGCGCCGGGACCGCGCCATCGCGGCATTCAGGCGCTGATCGACAGCGGTCGGGTGTTGTGGGGCCAGGAGATGTGGTTCGCCACCGACTTCGACCCGCGTCGGGATGGCATCGAGCGGATGTGGCGTTTCCACTACAACCCCGAGCGCAAGGACCAGGCGATGGAGGTATCGGCGATGTTCGGGCGCCAGTTGGTGCGGCGCCACAACGCCCAACGGGGGGTGACCAGCGACGAGAACAGTGGCGACGACAGCAAGCACGAGTTGGCGATGAGCAGCCTGTTCGAGTCGCAGAGCGGTGATTTCGTGCAGGTGTTGATGTCGTTCACCCACCAGGTGTCGCCGCTCGACAGCGGCACGCGCTACAGTTGCCACTTTGCCGGTTTCGTGCCGTATCCGGCCGGGGCGCAGCCGACGGATTACGCGGTGATGGTCTTTCACGATCTCGTGACGCTCGAGTTGACCCTCTTCGATCGTCTGTTTGCCAGGCGGCACCAGTGGCCGGCCGGGATGCGGTTTTTCTCGGTGTCAAGACGAAGTATTGCTTTTCCGAAACCGTCGGTGGCCAATCGGTTCGGTGATTTGCTGGCGCGGTTGCCGCCGGGGCATCGCCTCTATCGCGCCGTGGTTCCGTTTGCCGGCCGGCCCCATCTGCTGGCGGCGTTGGCTTGCCGTCACGCCCGCAACAATGTCCTCGCGGTGCTGTTGCCGGAAGACCGCGTCGGTGCGGCTGTCGCCGATTTGCAGCGCCAGGTCGGCGCCCTCGGCCTCGCCATGGCCGCGATCCTGGCGGTGTTGTTGTGGCGCCTGTTGCACGGGGTCGTGCAACCGACCTGGGCCCTGGTCGCCGGCATCGAGGCGATGAAGCAGAAACGGTTCAACCACCGCATCCCGTGCAGTACGGGGGACGAGTGGGACGAACTGGCCACGGCCTTCAACGCCACCCTGGCGGGCATGGCCGAGCTGGAACTGGCCGCCGTGGTGCAGGCGCGCCTGTTGCCGGCCGGAGCGATCGTCGGTGCCGGCTGGCGGTATCAAGGATGCAATACAATGTATGATGCTGTCGGCGGCGACCTCTACGATGCCCGGGTGGTGGGCGGCGACCGGCTGGCGTTCATGCTCGGCGACGTCTCGGGGCACGGGGTGTCGGCGGCCCTGGTGGTGGCGATGGCCAAGACCGCTTTCCATGCCGTCCTCGACGCCGGCGTCACCGATCCCGGCGTGGTGCTCGACCGGATCAACGACCTGTTTCTCACCCACCTGCGCCGCGCCAAAACGATGACCTGCATCGTCGGTCTTGCCGATGCCGATGGGGTGGTCCACCTCGCCAATGCCGGTCATCCCTGGCCGCTGGTGTATGGCTGCGACGGCCGGTATCTCGGCTGTCTCGAGACGACCGGTTTCCCGGTGGGCGCGACGCGTGTGCGTAAATACAAAACAGTGCATCTCCCGCGCGACACCGCGTGGGACCAGCCGGCCGGGCGTATCATCGCCTTCACCGACGGTTTGATTGAAGCGCTGAATCCCGACGGTGAGGCCTTTGGCTACGAGCGGTTCGAGGCGGTGGCCCGGCCGCTGGGCCGCGCGCCGGTCGAGGCGGCAGTGGCCGTGTTGACGCGCGCGGTTCGCGCGTTCGCGGAGGGGGTGCCGATCGGCGACGACGTGACCGTGGCCGTGCTCGACCGGTTGCCCGCCGGTCCGCAGGGGCCAGGGAGCGGCGATCGGTCTCAGTGAAAGGCGCGCAGATACCCCATGAAGTCGAGCACGATCAGGGGGAATGTGAGGAACGCGCCGAGGAAGAGCAGCGCCGCCCACTCCTCGAGATGGTGGAACGGGTCCATACGGAACTCGTCGTTGGGTCGCAGCACGCGCCGATACTCGACCGGCACCATGGCCCGCCAGAACATCCGGCCGGTCAGCAGGTGAAAGAAGAACTGCGCGATCGCCAGGCCGACGATGCCGCTGGCGAGCAGCAACACGGCGCCCAGCGAGGTTAACATGGCCGGTGCAGTAATCATGCGATTGCCTTATCGGCAGGGTGCGTCGTTTGCTTGAGCCTTGGGCGAATCGGCGCTACCATGCGATCATCCCGCCAGAAAAGGAGCCTGCGTGACCGGGTCGAGCCCACTACGCGCATCGAGCGCGGGCGACGCCCTCCGTGACACCGCCTGGTTGGCGCGTGAACGCGTGGCCGTTGTCGTATTGACCACGTTGTTGCTGGCCGCGCTCGGGTTGGCACTCGACGTCGGCCTCGGCCTGGCGGGGCAAAGTGCCCGTGAGAGCGATGCCGAACGCGTGCGCGAGCGGGTGCGGCGGTTGGCGGTGCGGACCGAACCAGATCTCTACCGGCGTGGGCGGATGCTGGCGTTTCTGACCAGTGTGCGGCGGGCCCCGCAGCAGTCGGTGGTTCGGTTGCAGCGGGTGCTGGCGCAGCGATGGGGCATGACGACCTACGCCTACCGATTTGCCGGTGACGGTCGTCTGTGCGAGAGCGTTCCCGGGTCGGCCCCCAATCGATGGTTGATCGAGCGCATGTTCGAGGGGTTGATTGCACGCGAGGGCGCCGGCCAGGTCGCTTTGCAGCAGCGGCTCGAAAAGAAGCTGACGTTTGCGTTTGGCGCAGGGTGCAACCTGACCACACTGCGCGATGGGCGGGGTTTGGCCGTCGATATCCACCCCCCCGGTACCGATGGCATGCTGGCCTGGGATTACGGTCCCGGGTGGGGCGTCGTGGCCTGTTGCCCCGAACTCCCCGACCCGGTCACCATCGGACAGCGGGTGGCGCAAGCCGGTGGCGTTCGCGGTCTCGATGGGGCCGGGTTTCGCGCCGAGTCGGCAGCGCCCTGGGTCGGGCTGAGCGGTGGCGAGGCGATGGCCAGTGCTGCGGCCCACGCCTTTGCGGCATTGCCGCCCGGACAGTTGCGCGAGGGTGAGCATGGCGGCCGGCACTGGGTCTTTATCGAAACCGTGTCCGGGCGGGTGGTCTACGGGTGCCGGGTCGGCGAGACGCCACGCGCTGAGAGCTGGCGCCGCACGGTTCGACGCGAGGGTTTGCTGGTGGTGTGCGTCGTCCTGGTCCTGACCTGGTGGCGACCGCCGACGGCGCAGGTTCGCTTGCGCGTCCTGGCGGTGGGTCTGTTTCTCGTCTCGGCGTTCATCCCGGTGTTGGGGCTCGGTATGGGCTCCTTGACGATGGTCGAGGTCTATCGCCAGGTTCTGGGCGTGCGCGCGATGACCGTCGAGGACGAGGCGCTCAAGAACCTGACCGCGGGCTTCACCAGTCATTTGGCGACGGCGGCCGAACGCATGGCCCGGGAACTCGAGACTGCGGAGTTTCACCGGCCCGGTCCCGAGACGGCGTCGGGATTGGCGCGGCTCCAGCGTCTCGGTCTGGCGCAGCGCATCGAGATGCGCGAGGCGGGCAGTCGCGTGTTGTACTCCTCGGACCCTGGCCAGACGGCGCAACGCGACCTCATCGTGCGCGGGTTTGCGCGGGCCGGTCTCGAGATCCACCGGCCGCAACGGTGCGGTGAGGCGCCCTACCGCGGCGAGGCGCTGGTCGACAACCTGATGCGGGCCGACGACATGGGTTTCGCGGCGCTGATGCGGAATGCCGATCGGTACCGGTTCCTGCAGGTCGGCACGGCGCGTTTTCTCATGTACTTCACCTTCCCGCCGGCGGGGCGGGGCCCGGTGACCTACATCGAAGCGCAAATGCCGTTGGCGCAGGCCGTGCGTCGGTTCCTGCGTGAACAAGCGAGGCGGCGGTGGGTGCACGAGGGTGTGGCCCTGCGGCTGTTCGCCTTTGATATCACGCGATGCCGCTGGACGCTGCCACCACCACCGGCCTGGCAGCGCGCCCTGTTGCCGATGGTGTTGGCGGCCTGGACCGAGAACCAGGACCGGGCCGATCGCCTGCACACCCGACGCCTGAGCGGTCACGTCGCCTGTCTGCCGCAACCGGCGCTTGCCGATCACTGTCTCGTTGCCGTGCTGCCCGACGCCAACGTGGTCGAACGCATGGCCCTCCTGTTGCGCAAAGTCATTGTCGGGGCGGGCGTCTTCCTAGTGCTGATCCTGGCGTTGGCCCAGTTGCTGTCGCGGCATCTGCTCGCGCCGTTGGCTGATCTCGAACACGGCGTGGCGGCGCTCGGCCGGCGTGACTTCAAACACCGGTTGCCGGAACTCGGCGCCGATGAACTGGGGCGTCTGTTTGGTGCGTTCAACGAGATGATGGCCGAGGCGGCCGATCTGGCGCTGGCCCGCTCGGTGCAGGAAGGCCTCATTCCGCGGACATTCCCGCAGTTGCCCGGCTACTCGTGTGCCGGGCGACTGCACACCGCCACCGATCTGGGTGGCGACTGCCTCGACAGTTTTCTGCTGCCCGACGGTCGGTTGCTGTTCCTCGTCGGCGACATTGCCGGTCACGGGATCGGCTCGGCGCTGTTGATGGCGTTTGCCCGGGCGGTGACCTTCCACTGGAGCGAGGCGGGGCAGGCCCGCCCCGAAGTCCTGGCTGCCGATCTCGATGCGCTGCTGCGGGAAGGCGGCAACCCAAAGGTGTTCATGAGCGCGGTGATCGGAATTCTCGATGTCAGCTTACATCGTATTGACATGGTTGTCTGCGGTCATCCGTATCCGTTGTTGGTCTGTGCCGACGGGACGACGGCCTGGCTCGGTCGGCCGGGTTTGCCGTTGGGAGCTGGAGTACGACCGGTGGTGCCGCGGGTCCTGACCGTCGCGCTGCAACCGGGTGATGTCTTGCTGACCTATACCGACGGTCTCATCGAGGGCACGACGCCGCAAGGCGAGATGGTGGGCTACGACCGTCTGGTCGATTGGGTCGTGCAGGTGCGCACGGCGAGCGGTGCCCCTGCGGTCGCCGACGAGGCGGCGTTGCTGCTCGCCGCGTTGTTGGCCCGGCATGCGGCCTGGTGCGTCAATGCGGCCGGCGACGATGTGACCGTGTGCGCCTTGGCGCGTGCCCGCGAGGCCCGCCCATGAGTTCAGCGCGACTGCGTGCCGGCCCCGGGTTGCTGTTGCTGTTGTTTGTCGCCCTGCCGTTGCTGGGCCTGGCGGTGCTCATCGAGCACGGGCGTGGCCGCCTCGACGAGCGCGCCCGTCAGGATGACTTTGCCGCCCTCGAACGCCGACTCGACATCTGGGTGTCGCGCACCGCCTGGCGCGCGTTCATGCAGGAGCGTGTGCCCGCTCTCGCGGAGCGGTGTTGGCAACTGGGTCCGGAGTCACCTGCGGCACAGCAACTGCTTGCCGACACCGCCCGCAGTTGGCAGTGTCCGCTGGAACTGGCCTTCTTTCGCGATCGTAAATACGTTGTAGGTTCTCCCGATCGCACCCATCGCGATCTGCTCGAGCGGGTGTTCACCGGGGTGTTGCTCACCGGCGAGGCCGCGGTGGCCCGGCAGAAGGAGTTGCAGGGTGAGTTGTGGCAGGTGTTCGGGGCGAGTTGTCGGCTCGAGTTGCTGCGGAAACGGCGGGGCCTGACCGGGTTCATCCTCGGCAGCAAGCCGGGTGCCTACTATTGGGACGAATGGCCCGACGGCCGCGGCGTATTCGTGCTGGTGCCGTTGCTGCCCGACCTCGCCCGTCGCTGTGCGATGGTGCTGGGCGAACCGGGCGCCGATCGCCTGGTCGGTGTGACCGCCGCGAAATCGGGATATGTCCTGCCGCCCGCCGGGTTGTCGCCTGCCGATGTCGCGCGCGCCTCGGCCCTGGCCCGTGCCGAGGGATTGAACCGGGTCACCTGCGGCGATCGGCACTGGGTGTTCTGTGAGAACCAGGAGGACCACGTGTGGTGCGCGGTGTCGCCGGTGTTGACCGGGGCACACAGCCACTGGCCCGATGTCGTGGTCTTCCTGGCGTTGCTCGGTACGGGATTGTGTCTCGGCCTGCTCGTCGCCGAGTGGGCGTTTGCCTGGCGTCCGATCGGGGTGCCCAACTGGGTCGAGAGTCTGCCGTTGCGGTTGAAGCTGGTCGCGATGTTCGCCATGGCCGCGTGGGTGCCGCTGTTGGCCGCGATAACCCTGGGCGCGTTGACGTTGCTCGATCGGGGCGAACTGATGGCGGCGGCGGTGGGGCGTGCCGGCTTGTCGCGCATCCTCGGGTGTGAAAACGGGTTTGCCGCGCGTTATGCCCGTTTCTTCGAAGTGTCGCAACAGTTGCGCCAGGCTCAGGCCGTGCAGAACCTCGATGTTCCCGCGATCGCCGGCATGGTCGGGCAACTCGTCGAACGCAACGAGATTCAGCGGTTCGAGGTCCGTGATCACCGGGGGGCGGTGGTCTGGACGACCGACGATCCGACCATCCATGGCACCCGCTACGCCACCAATCTCTTCAGCAAGAACGCGATGGCACGTCACGCCGGGGCGCGTTTGCAGCGGCCGGCCGGCCAGGTGTCGCCCGAGGAGGTCATTGCGGAACCTCTCTTTACCAGCGACGATGTTGGCATGGCCACCTTGATCCGCTATCCGGGGCGCAGTTGGAAGATGACCATGGCCGACCATCCCGCCCTCTATTATTGGGACGTGTATCCGGAGCTGGCGACCGGAGCCGTATTTATCGGAACAATACACCAGGTTGACATGATGTTGCCGGTGTATTTGACGACGGTGCTGCAACGCCCGGTGCCGCCGGGGGCGCCGCGTTTGACCGCCTTTCAGTTCGGTTCGGAGTGCACGTCGGGGCGTCTGGTTTCGGACCCGCAGGCCGGAGACGACGCGGTCGCCCTGCTGGCGGCCGCCGTGCGCAGCCACGAAACGCGGCGGGTCGTGCGCCGGGAGTTGCACCTGCGCGACGGCGACTGCTTCGTGACCATGCGGCCCGACAACATCTACGGCGACTTCGTTCTCATCGATCTGGTCAACGTCGGTGACGCCCTGGCGCAGTTGGGGCGGTTCCGCCTGCTGCTGGTCGCCTGGTCGTTGCTCGCCCTGGCGGCGGCCGGATTCGGTGCCTGGCGGCTGTCATCGTTGTTTCTCGTGCCGGTGCGCGACCTGGCCGAGGGCGTTGCCGGCATTCGTCGCCGCGACGAGTCGTGGCGGATTCCGGTGCGGCGGCCCGACGAGTTCGGCGCGCTGGCGTCGGCGTTCAATCGGGTCCTTGCCGATTTGAAGGAACTGCAATACGGACGCATCGTGCAGGAGAGCTTGCTGCCACACAATGTATTGCCACCAGCCGGCTACGAGTTGTTGATCAGTCGTCGGTCGGCCACCGATCTGGCCGGCGACTACCACGATGTTGTTCCCCTCGCAGACGGGCGGGTGGTGGCGATGCTTGGCGACGTCACCGGGCACGGTATCTCGGCGGCGCTCGCGATGGCCATGGCGCGGGCGACGGTGGCCTACCAGCGGCGGGCCGGGTGGGAGTTTCCGGGGCCGGTGCTCGATCGGCTCAACGCCCTGTTTCACCGGGAGTTGCGGCCGCAGGGAAAATACATGACCTTCGGTTGCCTGGTGCTGTCGCCTGACCGGCACCATGTCCTCTACGAGAACGCGGGTGGGCCGTATCCACTGGCGTTTGCGGCGGCCACCGGCACGGTGGTCGAGTGGAAGGTGCCGTCAGCGCCGCTCGGCATGGGCAAACGGCGGCGGTCCGGTCGCGCCGAAGCGACCCTGGCGCCGGGCGATGCCGTGCTGCTGTATACCGACGGCTTCAGCGAATGCCCGAACCCGGCCGGGGACGGCTTCGGTTACGGGCGCCTGTTGCGCGAGTTCGGGGAGTTGATGCGCACCGGGTGCGACGCGGCCGCGTGTCTGGCCCGCCTCAATGGCTCGCTCGACGATTGGCGGGCGGGGCGGCCCCTCGATGACGATGTCACCCTGGTGGTGCTACGTCGGCTGTCTGGCAGTGACAGCAATACGATGTAAGTAACAATTCCGGGGGCCTGCGGCTATCGCTCGCGGCCCCGGTGCTTACGGGGTGACGCGAATGGTCTGGCTTGCCGCGAACGGATTGGGCGTGCCCGTCACCGGGTCGCCGCTGCCCACAACGCGGGTCGGCGCAACGCCCACGTTGTTGCGGGTGTCTGTGGTGTCGGCGATCGGGACCACGGCCGTTGCCGAGGCTGAACCGATCAGGGATTCGCCCACTTTCTCCCAGCGCCGCTGCAGGTCGGCGAACCATGACGCCACGGCCGGGATCTTGCGCAGTGCATTGACCGCCATGTTGCCGGCGAAACCGCCGACCATGCCGCCGATGATCATGCCGACGACCGGAATCGGAATCAAGGCCTGGCCGACCATGGCGCCAATCATACTACCGGTGGTCTGACCGACGAACGAGGGCATGTCGATGTTCTTGAGCGCGGTTCCGAGCACCTGTTTGGGTGTCAATGGCGCGCCCGACCGCATGGCCGCATTGGTTTCGTAGCCGATGGCACCGCCGAAGGCATTGAGCGATGACGAAATGACGGAGCCGATCACCATGCCGAACGGGGGGCAGACTCCCGCCATGGCCAGTTGAATGCCGGTGCCGGCGAGCTCGGACCCACCGGCGATGGCCACGTTGGCGAGGAACGGTTTGCTCGTGTACTCCCGACCCAGTTTGCCCCAGTCGATCGGCCGGCCGGCCGCAAGGTCTTGCTGGATCTGCGTGGCCGCAATTTTCGCCGCATACGACTTGTAGTCGTAATTGAGCATCGTGTCGAGCGCTTTGCCGACATCGGCCGAAGAGGAGGCTTGCGCCCAGCCGATGACCGGGCTGGCCACCAGGTGGAGGATGAGAAGCCAGATGATCGTCGTGCAGAATCGTCGATTCATGGTCGTGCTCTCCGTCGGAGATTGTCGTGGATGCAGGCAACAAACACCAGCAACAATAATGATACCCGATTTCCGAGAAGAAGTTTGGCGGTTGCGGCCGAGGTCTTTGGCGGGTCGCCGAAGAGATCTTGTTTAGCCGTTGGGCACGCGGTCGAGCGTCGATCGGACCTTGGCAAACAGTTCGTTGGTGGTGAACGGTTTCTGGATGAACGCCACCCCGTCTTCGAGAACTCCGCGATCGGCGATGACGTCGGCGGTGTACCCCGACATGAACAGACACCGCAGCGCCGGGAAGGCCGTCTGCAGTTGCTGAGCCAGTTCGCGCCCGTTCATGCCCGGCATGACGACATCGGTGATCAACAGATCGATGGCGCCTTTGTTCTCTTTGGCCAGGCGCAACGCGGCACGGGGTGTCGATGCCGGCAATACCGTGTATCCCCGGGTCGTCAGAAGAACGCTGGTCATCTGCAGAATCGACGGTTCGTCCTCGACGAGCAGGATGACCTCTCTGCCCGTGGTTGGCTGGGCTGGAGCAAGCGATGGCGTCGGGTTTGTCACCGGGCCATCGTGGCGAGGCAGGAAGATCTTGAATGTCGTGCCCTGGCCGCGTTCGCTGTACACAATGATGAAACCACGATTCTGTTTGACAATGCCGTACACGGTGGCGAGGCCGAGACCGGTGCCCTTGCCGACATCCTTGGTCGTGAAAAACGGCTCGAACAGGTGGGCCAGAACCTCGGGCTCGATGCCCGAACCGCTGTCGCTGACCGCCAGCATGACGTAGTGCCCCGGTAACGCATCGGGGTGGGTCGCTGTGTATGCGGCATCGAACATGGTATTGGCGGTCTCGATGATGACCCGGCCCGTGTTCTCGATGGCGTCGCGCGCGTTGACGCAGAGGTTGGCGAGAATCTGATCGATCTGGGTCGGGTCGATCTTCACCGTGCCCAGTCGTTCGCCCGGTCGCCAGCAAAGATCGATGTCTTCGCCGATGAGGCGCCGCATCATCGCGAGCATGCCGTTGATCGTCTCGTTGAGGTCGAGAACCTTGGGGGCGACCGTCTGTTTGCGCGCAAATGCCAGCAGTTGGCGGGTGAAGCCGGCCGAGCGCTCGGCCGCATTGCGGATCTCGACCAGGTCGGCGTAGTGGGGGTGCGTCGGCTCGAGGTCGGCCAGCGTCATCTCGCTGTAGCCGAGGATCACGCCGAGCATGTTGTTGAAGTCATGCGCGACCCCGCCGGCCAGGCGACCGATCGACTCCATTTTCTGGGCCTGCGCGAGTTGGGTCTGCAGACGGTCGCGGTCGTCGGCGTTCTTCTTCTGCTCGGTGATGTCGCGCACCCATTCCATGAACAACTCGACCCGGCCGTGCGCATCGAGCAATGGAATGATGCGCACATCGAGCCAACGGCCGTCGGGCAGCGCCACCTCCTTTTGGACGGTGCGGCCGGAGGCGATGACCGTTTTCGCCAGACAGTCGGGGCAGGGGGAGGGCAGGTCGCGCAGAGCAATGTGACATTTTGTATTGCACCGGCGCTTCTCTTGCGCTACAGCAGCGAAACCCTGCCAGTTGCAATATAATATATTCATGTCTGGATCTTGAATCGAGATCATGTCGGGGACGAGGCCGAGCATGTTCTGGAACCGGCCTTCGCTGCGACGCAGGGCTTCCTCGGCTTCGCGGCGTTGGGTGACGTCGGTGTGCGTGCCGATGATGCGTCGCGGCGAGCCGTCCGGCTGGCGCGCCACCGTCTTGCCCCGGCCGCGGATCCACATGTAGGTGCCGTCTTTGCGGCGCCAGCGGAACTCGATATCGAACCCCGGCGTGCCATTTTTGAAGTGGTCTTCGAGAGCGGCCTGGGCCGCCTTCAGGTCATCGGGATGCACCCGGTGGGCCCATTCGGCAAAGGTTCCCGGGAACTCGTGGGCCGCGTAACCGGCCATGGTGTAGTAACGCGCGTCGAAATAGGTCTCGTTGTTGACCACGTCCCAGTCCCAGACCCCATCGTTGGCGACGTCCATGGCCAGATCGAGGCGTTCGCGGCTCTCTCGCAAAGCTTCCTCGATGCGTTTTCGCTCGGTGATGTCGGTGTGTGTCCCGAACATCAAGAGCGGTTTTCCGGCCGCGTCGTGGGTCATGATGCGGCTGCGGTCGAGGATCCAGACCCAGTGCCCGTCTTTGTGGCGCATGCGGATCTCGACGTCGTAATTCGGGATCTTGCCCTCGGCGCAGAGGCGCAATTGTTTTTCTGCCCGTTGCAGGTCGTCGGGATGGGTCAGGCTGACCCAGGTTTCATAAGAATAAGGCGTCAGTTCTTCGAGCGAGTAACCGAGCATGCGGGCCCAGGCCTCGTTGAAGACGGTCTGGTTGGTCTGCATGTTCCATTCCCAGATGCCCAGGCCGGCGCCATCGATGACGAATTGCAGGCGCATGCGCTCGCGCTGCAGCGCCTCGCGATCGAGGGGTTCCCCGTTGTTGCCGTTCAATGTGTTCCCACTCCGGTGACAGACATGCCAAACATTCGCCTGCCCGCACCCCTGCGCGTCTGGCGACCGACCATCCCCGGGCCCAGTGTAGTCTGTGGCGAAACCGAGTGCAAACGTTTTGTGTCGGAATGGCATGATCTCCAGAGGCAAGGCCCGTCGCTCCCAGCACGTTTGCGTCGCGCCCGGCGAGTCCCTATGATGTCGGCAGACGCCCACTACCCCCATCGTGGGCGGGCGGCTCCGTTGCACTGCGCGAAACTGGCGTTTCGCGCCCCCATCCGTGGGGCAACGGAGCACTGCGCGCATCGTGCGCGGGCGGGTCGTTTGCACTGCCCGAAACTGCGTTTCGGGCCGCCATCCATGGCAGCAAACGCCCACTACGCCCATCGTGGGCGGGCGGGTCCCTTGCGACTGCGCTCGGGCCTTGATCTGGCCATGCGGGTGAGGTGCCAAATGAAAGTACGTGATAAATACATCGATATCGGGCCATCGCGGCGGGCCTGGATTCCAGGGCGGCGATGAGCACGCGGGTCGCACTGGTGGTCATGCCGTTCGCCGCCGAAGACGGCCCGGCGCTGGGGGCAAGCCTGCTGGCGGCCGGTCTGCGCGCGCGCGGGATCGCCTGTGACCTGCACTATCTGAACCTGGCGTTTGCCGCCGAGGTGGGCCTGCGTCTGTGCCGGGCCATCGACGAATTGACCCCGCTGTTCCCCGGGGAATGGCTGTTTGCGCCCTGTGCCTTCCCGCAGGGATTGCCGACGACGGAAAGCTATTTCAGCGAGTGTCTCAGCAGCGGCCCGATCGCGGCGGCCGAGTTGACCGCGGCCCGACCGCGGGCGGCGGCGTTCATCGAGCGGTGGCGGACGGCGGTCGATTGGGGCCGCTACGAAGTGGTCGGCTTCTCGTCGTCGTTCCAGCAGAACCTCGCGTCACTGGCGTTGGCCCGGGCCATCAAGAGCGATCATCCGCAGGTGCGCACCGTGTTCGGAGGTGCCAATGTCGAGGGTCCGATGGGGCGGGCGTTGCTGGCTTCGTGTCCGTTCATCGATGCGGTCTGCGACGGCGACGGTGATGAAGTGTTCTATGAATACATTGTAAGTCGTGACCCCGCGCGCCGGGTCATCGGCGGCCAGCCGGTGCAAGCTCTCGATGCCCTGCCGATTCCTGATTTCACCGAGTACTTCGCGGCATTGGCCGCGTCGGGTCTCGAGTTGGCGCCCGCGCGAACGCAGGTGAAGATCGAGTTGGGGCGCGGGTGCTGGTGGGGCGAGAAAGCGCCCTGCCTGTTCTGTGGCCTCAACGGTTGCTCGCGCCGGTACCGTCGCAAGAGTGCGCCGCGCTTTCTCGAGGAGTGGCAGCGGTTGCGGCAGTACCCGACGCGGACGGTCACCCTCACCGACAACGTGCTCGCCGAAGATGCGTATGCCGATCTCTTGCCGATGCTCACGGGCCCCCATGGGCGGCGGGTGTTCTGCGAAGTGCGGCCGCCGGTGTCGGCCGCGCAGATGGAACTGCTGGCACGGGCCGGGATCAACCGCATTCAGCCCGGCATCGAGAGTTTGTCGACGCGGTCGTTGCAGCGCATGCGCAAGGGCACCCGCGCGAGCGACAACGTGGCGTTGCTGGTGCATGCGGTGGCTCATCAAGTGGCGGTGACCTGGAACCTGCTGTGCGGGTTTCCCGGCGAGACCGACGATGAACTGGCCGAGCAACTGCAGCGGTTGCCGCTGTTGACGCACCTGCCGCCGCCGACCGGTCTGTATCCTGTGCAGTACCACCGGTTTGCCCCGTTGGTCGAGGTACCGGAGCGGCATGGCGTCGGGATGCTCGTGCCGGCACCGGCCTACCGCCATCTCTATCCGTTGGCGCCGGCGGTGCTGGCCGACCTGGCCTATTGGTTCGTGCCAGAAGCGCCGCGCCCCCCTTCGGCGATCGCCGTTCCGCTGGCCGAAGCAGTGACCCGGTGGCGCATGCTGGCCACGGGTGGGCATGCGGTGCTCATCGACCACGACGACGGGGAGACCCTGCACCTTCTCGACACCCGGTCGGGCGTCGAGAGGTTGCGCTTCGCCGTGTCCGGCCGCGCGCGGGAACTGGTGCTCGCGTGTCGCGAGCCGCGTCGGGATTGCGAACCCGGCCCCGAACTCGACGACCTCGTGGCCCGTGGTATCGTCTTACGATGTGATGATTCTGTATTGACGTTATCCATACCATCGGGGATGACGGCATCGAACGCCGATGAAGCGCTGGCGATTGCCGAACAGTATCACCGGGGGCGCCTGCGGTCGTTGTGCGCGTGACGTTTGGGGCGCGGTGGCATCGGGGAGCAGAGCGCGGCCCGCATCGGCGCATCCGGGTGCGTCCCGGGGTCGCGTGACCGACCGACCTGCCTGGATCGTGGGTGAAGCCACCATGGTCGCGAAAATTCCCGCAGACAACAACGCCGGAAGCCGCTGACGGGCTCCCGGCGCTGATCGCGAACGGTGGCGGTGTCTTGTCGTCGGCTCAGCCGCAGTGCAGATACTGCTTGACCAGGGCGGCCAGGGCGTCGTTGAACGCCTGCAGGTGCTTGGCGACGCCATCGATGAGTGCGGGTGGGAAGACGCCGAACTCTTCGTAGTGAGCGCGTTGCTCGAGCAACTGCTTGCCGGCGTCGGCACATGAGGCCGGCAGTTGCGGCAGATTGAGGTGCTTCTGGTCTTTGCCGACGTTGCCGCTGACGTACAGCTTTTTGGCCAGGTCGAGGGCGTTGGGGTTCATCAGGCCGTGACGCGCGGCGACCGTGATGCCGGCCAGCAACTGATAGACGTTGGCCGAACCGTCGGCGCTGCGCAGTTCGACGGTCTGGTTGGCCATCGGGTCGTTGTACGGCTCTTTCTCCTGGGGGTTCGCGTCGTAGATCATGTTGCTGACGCCTTTCCAGCCCAGCGGCACGCGCACGAGCACCGAGCGATTGCTGTCGCCCCAGCAGATGTTGGTCGGCGCTTCCTGGTGCGGCACCAGCCGCAAGAACGAGGTCGGGACGATGTTGCCGAAAGCGGTGATCGACGGCGACAGTTCGAGCAGGCCGGCGATCATCTTCTTGGCGGTGTCGCTCAATGAACCGGTCTCGTCGACCATCATGTTGCGGCCGTCTTTCACCAAGCGGGAATGCACGTGCAAGCCGCTGCCGGCATGGCCGACCGTGATCTTGGGCGCGAAACTCACCTCGAGTTCATGTTTGTAGGCCACTTCGCGAATGGCCCACTTGGCGATGACCATCTGGTCGGCGGCATCCTCGACGTTGACCGGCAGAAACTCGATCTCGTGTTGCACGAACTCCCAGTCGCCCGACACAATATTGCCGACCTCGGAATGCCCATATTTGATGCGCCCACCCATCTCAGCAATACAACGCATTGCTTCAACGCGGATGAGCTCCCATTTCGAGAACGGGTGCGATTCGTGGTAACCCTTCTGGGGCGTGATCGTGTAGATCTTGTCGAGCGGCGACGACACGTAGAATTCGAGCTCGCCCAGCGCTTCGAGCGAGAGGCCCGTCTTCTCGCGCAACGACGTGTGGGCCTTCTTGAGGATGTTCTCGGGCGCAATGTCGAGCGGTTGCCCGTGCTTGTTGTAAAACGAACACATCAGGTCGAGCGAGGGCAGTTCCGAAAACGGATTGACGAACGCGGTCTTGTACCGGGGCACCACGTAGAGATCGCTGGCGGCGGTGTCGATGTACGAAAAGAGGCTCGAGCCATCGACGCGCTCGCCGCACGACAGGATCTTGTCGAGATACTTGCGGTCGTTGATGACGAAGTTGAGCAGTTTGAGCTTGCCGTCGCCGCCCACGTAGCGGAAGTTGACCATGCGGATGCCATTCTTCTCGATGAACGTGATCAGATCACGCTTGGTGATTTCTTCGGGTTTCTTGTCGAGGAAACTGATCACCTTGTTTGCACTCAGGTTGGGTTGCTGATCCACAGGTTTTCTCCGTTTCTGCGTCGCTGAAATGGGGCAGCTCGCCGATCTGGCGACCGTCGTGCGCCGGGTCAAAGACCGGATCCCGGCACTGCCGACGCATTAGACGATAGCACACCGACGGGCTGTTTGAAAACGCCGGCAACCGAGGTTGCCACAATGGATTGGTTCGCTTTCGCAAACCGCCAAGACCGGCGCACCGTGCACCAGGACCGATCGGGGTTCGCGGCGAGTACCGGGCCGGCGCTTGAGTTTGCCAAAACAACGGGCGTAAAATGAGGTAGGTATACATGTCAGTCGCTGCATCTTGTCACACCAGTCAGTTCTGCTGATTCTTGGGGGTACACCATGATTGCGAGCCTGTTGCGCCTTCGTCGTGACCGGGCGGTCTTGTCCCGGTTCTTCATTGCTTATCTGCTGGTCAGCTTCCTCGGGATCTGCCCGGGGATCAACGACTTGTGGGGCGGGTCGCCGGTTCCGTCTGCATTGGCGCGCGCGCGCGCCAGCCAGGCTGCGCCCGCCGGCACGTCGCCATTCGACGGGCAGGCGATCAAGGTCGGAGCGGGGGTCACCACGACTCCGGCCCGACAAGGTACCTTGGCGACGCCGACGGCGCAGGCCGGTGTTGTTCCCGCTGCGGCGTCGA
>CAZADH010000074.1:0-4807 GCA_964483805.1 uncultured bacterium | reverse complement strand
AGCTGGCTCAGTTGCAGTTGGCCGCCACTGACGGCGGCCAGCTGCGCCATGGCGGCCACGGCATCGTCACGCGCCGGCAAGCCACGGCTCAGGCGCAGCTGGTCTACGGCACGCAGCATCGGCAAAGCGCTGTTGCCGACGCTCGCCGTCATGGGCTTCGCCGCGGCCCTTGCGTTGCCCGCGGGCTGGGTCGTCCTGGGTGCGGTGCTGATCGGCGCCGCGACCTCGGGCGTGGTCAATTATGCCTACGAGCAACGGATGAACCAGTTCCGGCCGAAAGGCGAGAAGAAGAGCCGCGACAAGATTCTGCGCGATGTCTCGATTGCCGCCGCGGTTGACGGTGCGGTGGCGCCCTTCACCATGCTCACCGCCGGTTTCGTCAGTCATGTGGGCCCGGCGACGCTGCGCACCATCCTGACCACGGCTGGCAAGGTCGGGCTGGCCCAGTATGCCGGTTCGACCCTGGCCAACGTGACCCGAGCTGGCGTGACCAATGCCTGGTACTACGGTTACTACGGTTACGGCGACAAAGAGAAGGCACTGAAAGACCGCCAGACAGCGCTCGAAAACAAGACGAATCGCACGCGGGCCGAAGAAGACGAGTTGCTCCAGGTGATGAAAGACCTCGAAAAGCTGCGCAAAGAGAAATACACGATGCAGCAGTTCGTGCAAGACGAAAAGACGGCCATGGCCAACGCGGTCATCAGTGGTTTCGTTGGTGGTGCCGTCGGTGGCGTCGCCGCCCAGAGCGACTGGGCCAAGATCGCCTCGACCAAGATGTTGGGCACGCCCGACAAGGCCGGCCTCGTGGCCAATGCGGTGGTGTCGAACCCGTTCGCGTTCATCTCGGGGGCCAACGGAGCCCTGCTCAAGCGCGACGAGATCAAGACCGAGATCGCGCGGTGCAAGAAGATCCAGCGCGACCTGCCCGCCGATTCGGCCGCGTATCGATTCTATGCCGACAAAATTGCCGGGCTCGAGGCCTCGTATGCGGCGCTCGATCCGGTCGAGGCGGGCACCTCGGCGCTGGTCGCCAATGCGGCGGTGCAGTCCGCGGTGATGACGGCGGCAGTGGGCAAAGCCCAGTTGTTCGATCTGCCTGCCCAGCGGCGACAGGCGATCAATGCGCGGTATCAGGCCGATGACCCGGCCTGGCAGAAAGCGAACCAGGCCAAGGTCGATCTCGACGAGGCGCTGGCCGATCCGCCGGCGGCACGACAGTTCGGTTCATTGACCGAGTTTGATGCCGCGAAACGTCAATACGATGCACGCATCACCGAGTTGAAAACCCGCTATAATCAGGCCCGTCTCGACGCCGTTGCTGCCGAGAGTGCGCCCGCCAATAAGGCGCGACTCGACGAGATCGCCGGGGTGGTCGACCACGAGATCGATCTCAACCGGCGGGCGGCGCTCGCCCAGTCGTTGGGCACCCCCGAATACACCGAGTTCAAGATGCGTGAGATTGCCGATCGGCCGGGGGCACCCACCGATCCGGCGAAGATCCGCGAACTGGCGGTGCAGGAGATCCGTCAGGAGCACCTGCAGGCCGCGGTCAACAAAGCAAAAGCGCTCGAAGACATGGAGCGCAAGCTGGCCTTCAAGGAAGACCCGAACGCGCACGCCGGGGTGCGGGAAACCGGGGAAAATGGAAAGCAATACTATGTATTGCGTGATGCGCAGGGCCAGGAGGTGTTTCGCCGCGAATTGCAGCCGCCGAGCGGATTCCTGGCGAAGCTGTTCAAACTCGACCCGAACAGCCCGACCTGGGGCGAGATGCGCAAGTCGGTGCGCATGGCCGAGACCTCGGCCGACATGGTCAAACCGTCGGCATATCGGGCCACCTACATCGACATGAAGGTCAGCGAGCTGCGCGGCCAGGGGATGACCCGCGTCGAGATTGCCAACCAGATGCCCGCCATCACCGCCGAGGCGAACACCCGTATGATCGGCGCCTTCGGCAGTTCATGGGAGAACGTGGTGAAATCGGAGATGCTCGCGGCCGGCCTCGAGCGGGCGCGGTTTTCCGATGGCGCACCCCCCGATGTGAAGAAGCTGGTCGAGACGATCAATGCCACCGTGCAGGCCGGTACTGTCAGCCAGTTTCAAGCCGAGCTGAACGCCCAGACATTGCGCATGGTCGAGACCATCGGCCGTGAGGGCGACCTGCCCGCCACGCACCAACCGGGATATCGGCCGCGCCGCTGACGCCTGAAACAGTTGCCGTCGGCGCCCGGTCGCGGTATCCTTCGATCGCCTCCGTGGTGCCGACGCCCGGGTCTCAGTGCGAGTGGTTGACGCGGGTGTGAGTCGGCGCCGGAGAGATCGCCGAACTGGAGTATTTACATCATGTTGACACCGACCGTCGCCACGTTGCTTCAGACCGCGCCTTCGTCCGAACTGGTTCGGGTGCAGGGCTGGGTCCGCACCAAGCGGATGAGCAAGAACGTCTCGTTCGTTGCCGTCAACGACGGGTCGTGTCAGCGCAACCTGCAGGTGGTTGTCGATCCGGCCGACGGCGCGATCGGCGAGGCGGATCTCGCGCACGTCACGACCGGCGCGGCGGTGGCATTCACCGGCACCTTGATCCCATCGCAGGGCTCGGGGCAGGCGGTCGAACTCAAAGCCGCGACGGTGACGGTGCTTGGGCCGGCCGACCCCGAGAAGTTCCCGTTGCAGCCCAAGAAGCACTCCTTCGAATTCCTGCGCGAAATTGCGCACCTGCGCTTCCGCACCAACACCTTCGGCGCCGTGTTCCGCATCCGGCATGCGATGACCTTCGCGATCCACAAGTTCTTTCACGACCGGGGCTTTTACAATATACATACACCGATCGTCACCGGGTCCGATTGCGAGGGCGCCGGAGCGATGTTCCGCGTCACCACGCTCGATGCGAGGAACCCGCCGCTGCGCGACGACGGCGCCGTCGATTTCACCCAGGATTTCTTCGGCCGGGCGACGAACCTGACCGTGAGCGGCCAGCTCGAGGGCGAGTTGGCAGCGATGGCGCTGGGCAAGATCTACACCTTCGGTCCGACCTTCCGCGCCGAAAACTCGAACACCTCGCGGCATGCGGCCGAGTTCTGGATGATCGAGCCCGAGGTGGCGTTCGCCGATCTGACCGACAACATGAACCTGGCCGAGGAGTTCCTGAAATACCTGGTGCAGTTCGCCCTCGACAACTGCAAAGACGATCTCGATTTCCTCGACAAGCGCTTTGCCGACGAAGAGAAGACCAAGAAACAGGAAGAGCGCGCCGGCATGGGCCTGATCGAGAAGCTCAAGTTCATGGTCGAGCGGCCGTTCGAGCGCGTGACCTACACCGAGGCGATCGATATTCTCATGAATTCGACGCCCAACAAGAAGAAGAAGTTCCAGTATCCCGTCGATCGCTGGGGCATTGACTTGCAGTCGGAGCACGAGCGGTACCTGGTCGAGAAGCATTTCCAGAAGCCGACGATCCTGACCGACTACCCCAAAGAGATCAAGGCGTTCTACATGCGTCTCAACGACGACGGCAAGACGGTGCGGGCCATGGATGTGCTGGCGCCGGGCATCGGCGAGATCATCGGCGGGTCGCAGCGCGAGGAACGCCACGACGTGCTTGCGGCGAAGATCGCCGAGGCGAAGATTCCGCCGGAGAGCGTCTGGTGGTATCTCGAGATCCGCAAGTTCGGCACCGCGGTGCACAGTGGCTTCGGTCTTGGTTTCGAGCGGTTCCTGATGTTCGTCACCGGCATGGGCAACATCCGCGACGTGGTGCCGTTCCCGCGCACACCCAAGAGCGCCGATTTCTGATCGGCATGTCGGTTGGCCGGTTGTCCCATCCGGCAGGTCAATGAGCGACGGGTCTCCAACGAGGTCCGCCGTTACCGGCTCGGCGTCGTCGTTATCGGTGGTGACGTCCGGGTTATCCGTCGTCGTTCACCCGACCAGCAGTCCTTTGGCCTTTTTGGCCAGGGCGCTTTGACCGAACAGCTCGATCATCTCGACAAACGCCTGGCGCTGGGCTGCCGACAACTTGTTGTTGCCGACGTCGTCGAGCCAGGCAGTGCAGATGGCTGCGCGTTCGGCGGTGCCGCAGCACGACCGGACCCGATCGGCAACGGGAATGGCGGGATGACCGGCGACGACGGCAAGGCGCAAGCCCTCGCGGATGGCCTCTTCTGCCCATGCCGCCGTCTCGTCGTTGCATGGGAAGAGCAGTGGCCAGTTTTCGAGGGCCATGGCGCCGAGCGTGGTCGGTTTCGTTTTCATCGGCACCGGCAAGCGACTGGCGATCAACTGGCGCACCAACGGCTCGAGTCGATCGGCGCTCGTCGGCAGCCAGGAGGCAAAGGTCGGGGCCAGGCGGAGGGCGGTGATCACCCGGTCGAGATCGGGTTCGCGGCCTTCGCTCAGCAGGTCGGCCACCTCGCCGAGGCGCACCTGCAGCGAGAGGCGCAGCTTGCCCTCGGGTGACCAGTCTTTGTGCTCGCGTCGCGACGGCACCGGCACCACGGGCATGACGCCGTGGCCCTGGAGTTCGGCGACCGCAGTGGGTGCCCACCGGTGGATCTGGCCGAGGATGTCTTGACGCAGTGTCGCGTCCTCGGTCGCATCTTGCGCGATCGCCACCAATCGTGCGGAGAGTTGCGCGCTGCCACCCTGCAGAGTGGCCTGGTCAGCCGCCGGCAGGGCGAGCGAGCGCCCGACGCCAAGCAATACATCGTATGCCTGGCGCGCGGCAAGTCTTGCCGGGGCCGGCCTGCGTCGGTCGTCGAGTGCTGCGAGCAGCAGTTGGGTCAGGGATGTCGCCGTGCCGCCACCC